>JBAZBZ010000021.1 GCA_041671145.1 Bacteroidales bacterium
AATGAATGACCCCGAGGCAGAGCCTCGAGGTATCAGTGCAATTTACATACGTCTTTCTAAACATCAAACAGTTTTAATTGCCCACGATATAATTGTTTATATTCCTTTCCCTTTCCTTGTTCTCGCAAATATTTTTTTATTACTTCCTCATTCCCATACTGCCCTACAGTATTTGCATAATATCCACTTGTCCAAAAATTTCCTCCCCACAATATTTGCTTTACTTCTGGATGTATTCTGAAAATTTCCTTTGCCATTATACTTTTTACAGTTCGTACTATTATTTCTACTGATATTTTTGGAACACTCTGAATCAAAAAATGTATGTGGTCTTCATCTGCTCCTATTTCTACAAAATATATTTCGTATCTTGCACTAATTCCTTTTCCTACTTCAACTATTGTTTGCTCAACTTTACTACTTATTGCTTCCCTCCTATACTTCACAGGAAAAACCATATGATACAACAATAGCGTCTTATTATGTCTTTTGAATATATGTTCACTCACACGTTAAAATTACTGTTTTTTTCTTTATTTTTGACCCCGAGGCAGAGCCTCGAGGAATTCTTTTGATTAAAAAATATTATCTGCCTGTAAAAATAATAAAGTATTTCTGAGAAACCAATTTTTTCTTAAAAAGTCCTTTTAGTGAATTACCAATATTAATTTGTAAATCTAAAGAATATCTAAACTTGCTTCTCTTCATTGAACTTCAAGATTCAAGCATTATAAATTTATTGATTTTTTTAAAGGTTGTCTTTCGCAAACCATTCAGCAAAAGAAGTAGAAGTTTCGCAAAGTTTCAAACTGTGAAGTGAAATATTTTTCGGAATGATTTTTTTTATCCTGAATGCAAAATCATTCAGAAGATTTTCGCATGTCGGTTGAAAATCAACCAAAATTATATTACCGAACATTTCGCTTGTTTTGAAGATATCATCTGAATTTATTTTTTCATTTAATACAAGTGCATGGTCAAATTTTTCAATAATTTCTTTTTGTATTATTTTTTTTAATTCGGAGAAGTCAAATACCATTCCGTCTTTCGGGGAATCAGGAGCAGTTTCAGGTTCGCCTTTCACAGTAACAAATAATTTATATGAATGTCCGTGAATATTGCGACATAATCCGTTATAACCTGCGAGAGCATGAGCCATTTCGAATTCAAATTTTTTTGTGATTCTGATTATAGACATAATTAATTTAAATGTGATATTTGGTACTGTATTTTCATTCTATTTTTAAATATATAGTCATTTCATTTTGATTTTATTTTCGTGGATTTTGGTGATTTTGTGCTTTGGTGGCAAAAAAATAACAACCACAAAAGCACAAAATTACACCAAACAAAAAAAATTATTTCTTAAATTCAGATAAATAATCTTTGAACATATCTTTATGCACCATAAAATAAAGCATTTTTAATTTCACATAATCCTCGTGATAGAAGAAGTATCCAAAATTTTTATCATTTTTATCGTTGTTACGAGACCCTGAGCCGGAATCTTTAATTAAATACCAGTCCTTCCCATCTTTCTCGTAATAACCTATTAAGTGCAGTCCATGGTCATCGCCGGTAGTGCCATTACTAAATCTGAATTGTCGTGAATAATCATCAATATAATCAGAAGGAATATCGAAAGTCGGAATAACAGCAATTTGCTTTTGGGTATCATATCCCGCTTCAGAAACA
Source organism: Bacteroidales bacterium (assembly GCA_041671145.1). Lineage (NCBI taxonomy): Bacteria > Pseudomonadati > Bacteroidota > Bacteroidia > Bacteroidales > Bacteroidales bacterium. The sequence continues at coordinate 1,696 of JBAZBZ010000021.1, forward strand.
TCACCTCCTATTGCAACCGTGTAACCTGCCTTAACTGTTTGTTTTAAAATTTTCATATAATCATAAATAGGAACATTGTAATATTCTTTACTGTGCCACCAGTTGTCCGATACAGGTAATTCCATCTGTTCCCAGAAAGGTTTTTCCATAAGCGAAACTACAAAAACGTAATCATCAGGGTTAATCTTCAAAACATTTTTCAAATATTCCTGTGGAGTCATTTCTTTTCCATCAACAACAACTTTTGTAGGAGGAATACCCAGATAACTATTCAAAATATTTTTTATTGTTTCAACAACTGCTTCTTCATTCCATGCATTTGCAGCTTTTACTGACTGGAGATAACTTTTAATCTCCTCTCTCATTTTATCATGAGCATGAAAAAGTTGTCCCTGAAGCATTCCCGAGTAAGACGAATAAGGAACAACTCCATAGGTCTTCCATATTCTGATAACAGCATTGGCTTCCGAACCTTCACCGATTGCCGAATTCCCTTTTTCACGAACGTAACGACGTGCCTTCTCAACATATTCCCAGTAAACAGTGTATATTTCGGATAATTTAATTTCCTGTTTTGTTAACCGGTATATTTCTGTTTCGAAAAATGAAGTTGCGGAAAAGCACCAGCAAGTTCCGGTTGCTCCCTGAGAAATTGGCGGAGTATGCCATTGCTTTTTGTATAAATCTATATTATTTGGAAAATCGATTCCTGAAAAATCCGCTTTGAAATTAAAATTTATTTTCGGAGGATTTATCTGCTGCTGATATTTTTCAACTCCAGGTAAAATATCATTTTTCCAATAACCAGGTTTACTCTCTAATAAAACACCTTTATCTCTTTTTGCATTCTGTGCAATAACACCTGCTGAAAAAAGTATAGCGGTTATTAATAAAATTTTTCTCATTTTTTATTTTAATTATTTTGAAATAATAAAATTTTCTTTATCTGTAATTTTTTCGCAATAGTGGCAAAGTAATTTCACATCAACCTTATCAAGTACGGTGAATTTGGTCGTAATATTTTCAGAATTAGTTATGCAATTCGGATTGAAGCATTTTACAATTGCTTCAATTTTTTCCGGTAGTGTAACAGTTGTTTTTTCAATAATCTGATATTCCTTTATTTTAATAAGAGTTGCTTGAGGAGCAAAAATAGCAATCTTATTAATTTCATCTTTTTCAAAATATTTGTTTCTCATTTTTATAATTCCTTTCAGTCCGAGTTTTTTGCTTTCAAGGTTTGTTCCGAATAATATCTGGTTGTCAAAATTTTCGAGATTTAAAATTCTGATGACATTGAAAACATTTTCGGAAGGAATGTGGTCTATAACCGTTCCGTTGTCAATGGCTTTTACTACAAATTCTTTCATTTTAAAAAACTTTTAAAAGTTACTTATTCATTATTTTTTTCTACTTACGACTTATGTATTACTACTATTTTAAATTTATTTAACCCCAAAAATAAGCGACATTAAAGCTTGCCTGACATAAACACCATTCATTGCCTGCTGAAAATAATATGCTTTTGCGCTGTTGTCAACATCTTCATTGATTTCATTTACGCGCGGCAACGGATGCAGGATTTTCAGATTTTCTTTTGTACCTGCAAGCATGTCATTTTTTAAAATATATGAATTTTTAATTTTCTCATAATCTATAGGGTCAGAAAATCTTTCTTTCTGAATACGCGTCATATATAATATGTCAACATTTTTGATTACATCTTCAATTCTTGTATATTGAAAATATTTCTGTTTGCTTTCGTTTATATGAAACTTCACCGAACTTGGCAATTTCAATTCTAAAGGTGATACAAGATGAAAAGTGCAGTTGAAATTACAAAGAGCCATAACTAATGAATGAACTGTTCTGCCATATTTCAAATCACCAACAAAAGCTATATGCTGATTATCTAGTTTTCCCTGAGTTTGATTTATTGTAAACAAATCAAGCAGAGTTTGTGTGGGGTGCTGGTTTGCTCCATCGCCGGCATTAATTATTGGCACTGATGATACTTCGCTTGCAAACCTCGCACTTCCTTCTTTAGGGTGGCGCATCACAATCAAATCGGAATAATTACTTACAGTTTTAATAGTATCTCTGAAGGATTCGCCTTTTTGTAAACTGGAAGATGTTGCATCTGTGAACCCTATGATTTTACCACCAAGCCGCGAAACAGCCGATTCAAAGCTCAACCTTGTTCTAGTGGATGGCTCAAAAAATAAAGTTGCTACAACTTTATTGTTTAAAATATCCTGCACCGGATTTTTTTCAAAGAATCGTGCAAGTTCCAGAACCTGTAACTGCTCTTCTTTTGTGAAGTCGTTGATTGAAACTAAACTTCGGTTTTTTAAACTCATCTTTTATTGTTTTATTCAGTATAAATTTATTTTTACAAAAAAAAATCTAACATGATTTTTATTTTCATAAGAATTTTCAAAACATAAAAGTATAAAAAAAGCGGTTAAAAAAACCGCTATAAAAATTTATTTTTTAAATTTTATTTTTTGTTTGAACAAAAAATCGGAAACAATATCATCTAAATCAGGTTTTCCTATTTCCTGCAATTCATAGCTTACTCTTGTGCTTGGTTTTTTTATTTTTAAAATCCTGTTCAAATCAATAGGTGTTGCAATAATTACAGATTCGGCATTTGATTTATTTATTGTCGTTTCGAGGTCTTTTATCTGCTGTTGTCCGTACCCCATTGCAGGAAGCACTGTTCCTATATTAGGATAAATCCTGAATGTTTCCGCAAGTTTTCCTGTAACAAAAGGTCGTGGGTCAATTATTTCTTTTGCTCCGAATTTTCTAGCTGCAACAATACCTGCACCTATCTTCATTTCTCCGTGTGTTAAAGTGGGACCATCTTCAATTACTAAAACTCTTTTTCCTCTGATAAGTTGTGGTTTTTCAACAGTAATAGGAGATGCTCCATCAACAACCAAAGCATTAGGATTTATTTTAGCAACATTTTCTCTCACAATATTAATATTGTTTGCATCGGCACTGTCAATTTTATTTATTACTACAACATCTGCCAGACGCAATGTGAGTTCTCCCGGGTAGTATGATAATTCATGCCCCGGTCTGTGAGGGTCAACAATAGTAATAGCTAAATCGGATTTGTAAAATGAAAAGTCATTATTTCCGCCATCCCATAAAATTATATCGGCTTCCTTTTCTGCCTGACGAAGAATTGCTTCATAATCAACACCGGCATAAATTACATTTCCGCGAACAACATGTGGTTCGTATTCTTCCATTTCTTCAATAGTGCAATTATGCTTTTTCAAATCTTCGACTTTTGCAAATCGTTGAACTTTTTGTTTTGCAATATCTCCGTAAGGCATAGGATGTCTTACAGCAACAACTTTCAATCCTTTCGACATCAGAATTTCAATAACTCTTCTTGATGTCTGACTTTTTCCACAACCCGTTCTCACAGCACATACTGATATTACCGGCTTGCTGCTTTTTAATTGTGTTTCTCTTGGTCCCAATAAAATAAAATTTGCACCTGCCTGATTTACTATTGCACTTGTATGCATGACATGAGTATAAGTTACGTCGCTGTATGCAAATACACAATCGTCAATTTTTAAATTTTTAATCAGTTCAGGTAAAAATTTTTCATCATAAATCGGTATGCCTTTCGGATAAAGCTTTCCGGAAAGTTCAGCAGGATATCTCCTGTCATTAATGTCTGGTATCTGAGCTGCTGTGAATGCCAAGACATTAAAATCGACATTCGACCTGAAGTAAGTATTGAAATTGTGAAAATCTCTGCCGGCAGCTCCAATAATAATTACATTTCTCTTTGCCATAACATTAATTTTTTTAGAAGTTTCGAGCAAATTTAAGAGTTTAAGTATTATCTGCAACCAGTTTGGAAAATATTTTTTCTAAAGTATAAATATTATCAATATATTCAGCGTTATTGAATATTTATGTGAGAAAAAATTGCCACAGATTCACAGATTATAAAAAATTGAAAAATTAAAAAGATTAGAAACTTTTTTGATTTCATTATTTAAAAAGTATTATAAAGAGTTTTCATTATGTAGTTAGAGTATATTCAGCAATTTTAAAATTATTTTACGGAATATTTTTCAGCACTTCCAATAACAAGAGCCAGAAATTATTTACACTTTTTATTTCAAGTTTTTCGTCAGGAGAATGAACATCGCGCATTGTAGGTCCGAACGAAATCATATCCATACCGGGATATTTTTCGCCTATTACGCCACATTCCAAACCTGCATGAATTGCCAATATTTTTGGTTCATATTTCAACACTTTTACGAATGAAGTTTTTGTTATATTAAGTATTTCGGATTTTGTGTTTGGCTTCCATCCCGGATAACCATCGCCTTGTTCTATTTTTGCATTTGTTAATCTGAATGTAGCTTCAACCATGTCGGCAATGTCTTGTTTTGAGCTTTCAACAGAACTTCTTTGACTTGCAACAATTTCTATTTCGTTTTCAAAAGTTTTTACAGTAGCCAAATTTGTTGATGTTTCCACTAATCCCGGAATATCGGCACTCATTGCTATTACTCCGTTTGGACAAGCATACAGTGAATTCAATAAATTATTTTGCGTTTTTAAATCAATAACCTGAAAAGGATTATTGCAGGATATACAACTAATTTCAACTTTATTATCAGTTACAGAAAATTCTTCTTTAATAATTTTATTATAACTTGTAATATATTCAATAAGTTTATTTTTCTCGTTTTCGGAAACCGCAATTGTTGCAAATGCCTCGCGTGGTATTGCGTTATGCAGGTTTCCTCCTTCAATATTTAAAATTCTTATTTTATATAAATTTGAAAGATTCCATAATAATCTGTTCAGAATTTTAATTGAGTTTCCTCTGCCCAAATGAATATCTCCACCTGAATGTCCACCCTGCAATCCCGTAACACTTATTTTAAAAGCAATGTAGTTCTGAGGAAATGATTCTTTGTTATAATTCATTTTTATTGAAGTTTGCTTCCCTCCTGCGCATCCTATAAAAATCTGGTCTTCGTCTTCCGAGTCGAGATTCAATAAAATATTTCCTTTTAAAAAATCTGGCTTTAAGTTGAAAGCACCTGTTAATCCTGTTTCTTCGTCAACAGTAAACAAACATTCAATATTTCCGTGTTCAATATCGTTTGAAGCTAAAACAGCTAAACTTGCAGCAACGCCAATTCCGTTATCTGCTCCAAGTGTTGTACCTTTTGCTTTTAGCCATCCACCATCAATATAAGGAGCAATAGCATCAGTTTCAAAATTATGCTGAACATCGCTGTTTTTCTCGCAAACCATATCAACATGACTTTGCAAAATGACAGTTTTCTTTTTTTCGTTTCCTTTTGTTGCCGGCTTTTTTATTAATACATTTCCAACATCGTCTTTTTTTGTTTCGAGATTAAATTTTTTCCCGAATTCAAGCAAGTAAGAAATTATTTTTTCTTCTTTCTTTGAAGGACGAGGAATATTGCAGATTTCCTCAAAGTATTCCCATACTTTTTCGGGTTGTAATTTTTTTAAGATTGTTGACATAATCATTTATTTTAATTTGTGAATCTGTGGCTTTTTATTTTTTATCGCGAGAAAGCATAGAATTATAAGCTTTGCTAAACTTCAAAAGTTTAGTAAAGTTCCAAAGCTCTGATTATTTCTTCCTCATCGAGCATCCTCATACATTTAAAATGAATATGCGGACATTTTTCGAAACCCAACTTCGAGCACGGACGACAACGTATTTCATTTATTTCAATAATTTTACTTTTCGCTCCCGGAAGATAGGGATACATGCCGAATGCAGGAACAGTGTTTCCCCAAAGCGAAATTATATCTTTTTTAAATGCAGCGGCAATGTGCATTAAGCCGGTATCGTTAGTGATTATTTTTTTTGCCTGCTTTACAATTGATGCCGATTGATTTATATTATATTTTCCGCAGGCGTTGAAAATGTTGTCTCCAACTGCTTCTGCAATTTGTTCACCTTTTTCAAAATCATTCTTACCTCCGAGAATAATTACAGGGTAATTTATTTTTTTACAAACGGAAATTATTTTTTCAACAGGAAAACATTTTGTGTTTTGTAATCCACCGATGACAAAACCGATATAACCACCTCTGAAATTTTGAGGTAATCTCTTCAAATCAATTTCATCAGTTTGCGAAATAAAATAGTCGAGACCAGCGTTGTCATTTGTTATTCCGAGAAATTTAACTGCATTAAAATATCTATCAATAATATGAATTTTGGGAAGAATGTTAATTTTAAAATTAACATAAATCCATTTTTCAATATTAAGTTTATCGAAGCTATGCGATAGTTTCCGCAAATTACGTTTGACAAAAAAAGACCTGAGGTTATGATGTAAATCAATTATGTGTGTGTAATTTTCATTTTTTAAATCTTCTATTACTTCAGATATGTTTTTTTCAATATAGTAAAATTTATCTATGTAAAGATTGTTTTCAAGTATTTCCGAATATTTCTTTTTTGTTAAAAAATGAATTTCGATATTATTCAATTGTTTTTTCAAACATCTAATAACAGGTGTTGCGAGAACAATATCCCCAATTGAACTAAATCGTATTATTAATAATTTTTCCAGTTGAAGTTTATTAATTGTAAAAACAGAAATTGAAATTATTTCGGAACATAATGTGTTTCTGTTTCAATGCCTGGTATATTTGTGTCTTCAAGCCACAGCTCTTTATTTTTTAATCTTAAAATTTTATAAACAGTTGATGAACTTGTAAAAATCACTAAATTTTCTTTTGTATTTTCCAAATCCCATGTTCCCTGTGATGTAATGCCTAAAACGTTTGTGTAAAAATATCCGCCGTTGCTTTTGAATTCATAAGTTTCATTTTCCCAGTCGGCACTCCTTGTTACTTCAACGGAATTTTCAAACTTTCTATCAATTTTCCATTTATTAGCAACTCTGTATTTTTTCGGCATAAAGCTGATTCGCGGACCATCATTATATTTTTTGCAACCAATAAAAGTTAAAGAAATTGCAAAAAATAAAACTATTAAAAATTTGAAATTTCTCATAACTAATTATTTCTTTAAATAATAAATTTCATTTGGTGGGTGCCATAATCTAAAAACTAAAATCTTAAAGCTTTTTTGTAATTATTTTATTACTTTGATTTATAATGATAAGTTATTGCACCGAGTAAATTTTCTTCTTCCAACCACATTTCATCACTCTTGAGTTTTAATATTTTATTTGTTTTAACATCAGAAGCAATTGTAGTGATTATATTTTCTTTTTTACTATCAAAAGCCCAAGTGCCATTAATTGAAACAGCTCCTTTTACGCAGGAAATACTTCCATCTTTTTTTAATTCGATATAATCATATACAGCAGTATAAAAACTTGTTGTGTTAACTCCATTCTGCATAACAGATTCATACACCCACTTATTCACAACTCTGCTTTTTTTAGAAGCTAAACTAATCATTGGTCCATCATCATATTTTTTACAAGACGAAAAGGTAATTGATAAAATAAAAATTACCACTGTTGAAATTTCGATTAACTTTTTCATAGGTTTTTATTTTTTATAGATTAAATTTAAACAAAAGTACAAATAATTTATTATTTCTGATTTTGAAAATAAAATTTTTATTTTTATTATGGATTTATTTTTACATCAAGAGCATCTCTCAAACCATTGCCGAGAAGCATGAAAGCCAGAACCATGAGCATTATTGCAATTCCGGGAAGTATTGCAAGGTATGCCATGTCGAGCATGATATAACCGTAATAATCTCTTATCATTGTTCCCCATGATGGCATGGGTGGTTGAACACCAATTCCGAGAAAACTCAATCCTGCTTCAAGAAGAATTGCAGATGCGAAGTTTGCGGTGGATATAACAATTACCGGACCCAAGACATTTGGTAAAATATGACGGAAAATAATTCTGAAATCGGAAAATCCGAGTGCTCTGGATGCTTCAACAAATTCTTTTTCTCTTATACTTAAAATCTGACCTCTTACAATTCGTGCAACCTCAACCCACATTGTAAGTCCTACCGCAATAAAAATCTGCCAGAATCCTTTTCCGAGCGCAAATGTTATTGCAATAACAAGCAGAAGCGTGGGAATTGACCACACAACATTTATAAACCACATTATCAAATTATCAATCCATCCCCTATAAAATCCGGCTAATGCTCCGAGTGTGATGCCTATTAAAAGCGAAATAAGAACCGAAATAAATCCCACCGATAAAGAAACCCTCGCACCAATTATTATTCTGCTAAGCATATCCCTGCCGAATGTATCTGTTCCGAGAATATATTTTTTAGTTACAATGTTTTTTTCTTCGATTATTTTTTTTAATTCAGAAACAAATGCGATTTTTCTTTTGTTATCAATTGTTGTAAATTTTATACTATTTTTATCCGACATCAAATCCGGTTTATCCGATAACGAAAAAACAACATCCGCAATATTAAGTGAAACTTCTTCACCTTTGATTTTTTCGATTCCCGAAAACTTTTCTACAATTATTTTGTCACCTTTAAAAAAATAATTTTGAATTGGTATTAACTGATATTTACTTTTTTTACCAAAAAACATTTTTTTAAAAAAATTATCCTTTTCATTTTTTTCATTTTTTCTAACAAGTAATACTTTTACTTTAAACCCGGGTTTTTTATTTGAAATTTCCAATGTCTGCTCATTCGCCATTGGGGTAGAATCAGGGATAATTAAATATCCGGTAACGGAAATTAATACTGAAAATAAGATAAAAATCAGCCCACTCATTGCAAGCTTGTTCTTTCTTAATTTTATCCAAGTTAATAAAGAAAGGGAATATGATTTTTTTTGATTATATTTTTTTGATTTTAAAAGCATAAGCTATATTTACTTTTACAAAAATATGTTAAAAAAAACTTGTTTTAATAAAAATTACAATTAATTTTGCATAAAATTTCAAAACATATTTATTAACTAAAAATTAAAAATTAGTATGAAAAAACGCAATTACCTTTTACTGATTGTTGCAACTGTGTTATTTGCAAATACTGCATTTACCCAGATTTCAACTAGAAGAAATGATTCTGTCAATGTTAAACTTGGAGCGCGTCCTGTTGCAGGTGATATGGCTTTAGTATTTGCCTATCCTATTTTTACTAGCGTAGATAGCTTTAGCTTTAAAATTCACAACATGTTGCAAAATAGCAACTTCTTAACAGTTAAGTATTATTTACATGACGACTTAGTTTTAAGAGCTGGTTTAAAACTTTACAAATCTTCATTAAAATCAAAAGGAGATATTGCTGATACAAATGCTATAATCGGTATGAGTACCGATAGTATGAGCAGCAACTCATTAAAAAACAGCAAAAGAGAATATTGTATAGCTCTTGGTCTTGAAAAGCATTTTTCTGGTAGCAATATATTTGATGTTTATATGGGAGGTGATTTATATGCTGGATTAGGTAGAGATATTACCATTGAAGATTATGAATATAAATTTCAGAAGAACACACCTTCTGATTTTGAAAATATCGAAAAAAAGACAAAAACTTCTATTTTTGGTTTTGCTGGCGTTATAGGTGTTAATATTTTTATTGCTCAATTACCAGTTTCAGTTGGCTTAGAATACGGATTAAATGCTAAATGGACTTTAGGTGGAAAAACAAAAGTAACACAAGACCAAGTAGTAAATGGTAAAGCTAGCTCGGCAGAATATTATACACAAGGAAATGACCCTTTTGGCGTTGCAGACAACAATAAATATAAGACATTAAAAAAAGGTCAATTTAATATGGATACCAACCATGATGTAAGAATAGTATTACATGTTTACTTTAAATAATATAATTCATTATTCAAAATATAAAATATAAAATTTATGAAGAAATTAAATATTATAGCTATTATTATTGTGGTATTAATGGCTACTTCATGTTCAATCACAAAGAAAGGAGTTCCTTCTGCTCCCATAAGTGTTCAGATTAATTTGTCTATGGAGAATCTTGAATATCTTGGTGATGCAACCGGCACTTCAACACAATCGTATTTTATTGGAATACCATTAGGTGGACGTAAGTATAAAGTTGGAACAGCAATTCCTCAAGGTTCTTTAGCAATTAGTATTCCTCAAAGCAGAGGAATGAATAATGCAATGTATGATGCGTTAATATCAAAACCTAATGCTGATTTTGTTCTTCCTATTTCTTATGAAATCAATAAACAACAAATGTTTTTGGGTAGTAAAACTACTTTAACTATTAAAACAAAAGCATTTAGAATTAAAACAAAATAATAAATTTAACAATAAAAAAATCCGGCAGTAATTATTGCCGGATTTTTTTTAAAATTTTATTATGCGACTTTTCTCTATTATATTATTTTTTTCTTGTTTGTCTTTATATTCTTGCAGAGATAAAAACTCCACTCCGGTAATTCGCGTTAATCCATCAGATATTAATATTACAGCAAATGCAGGAGATGTTATTAATTTTGAAATTTTTGTAGATGGCGGTAAAGATGAATTATCAAAATTTTTGATTTATCAAGAACCTGATAAATCAGCTAAAACTAAGATTCTTGACACTTTAGTTAATGGAGAAAAATTATATTATACTTTTTCTTATACTGTTCCCGACTCAATTTCAGGTTCTATAATTATTACTTTTTCTGCTTGCGACGCGGATGGTGACAAAAGCGATGTGGCTTTGAGAATAGTAATTCCTACTCCTAATCCAGTAATATTAACTGAAACTACAGGGCATATTATTTATTCGAAATATTCGGGAAAACCAGATGCGTTTGATGTAAACACAAATTCAGTACAGTTTTCTGGTATAGCTCAACAAAATTTACTTGATATTGCAGATTTTGATACAATCCCATCAGATTCAGTACTTTCTAAAACTTGGTATTCTCCGGCAGGAAACGAATTTGTTTTTTTTAATGGATTTGATTATGCAAATGCAACAAATATATCTGCAAAAGCTGCTTATGATTCTGGCAATAAGTTGTCATTAATATCAAATTTAAATATTAATGATATTATTATTACAAAAGTAAATAACGGAACCGGGCAAATTTATGCTGTCATTAAAATCACTAATATTATTGAAGCCGCATCATCTGTTAATGATAGATATGAATTTAATGTAAAAAAGTAGAAAAGTAATATTTTTTTAAAGTTTTTTAAATCAAAATAATAGTTAATTTTGCGGAAAATTTAAAATTTATTTATTAACTAAAATAAAAAAATCATGAAAAAGTTTAATTTGTTTTTAATTTGTTTTTTAAGTGCAGTTGTTATTTATGCACAAAAACCAACACAAGGATACAAAGGTTTTACTGCAGGCATTAACGGTTTAATTCAAAACATTACAGTTAATGGCAATGCAAGTACAACTGGTACATTATTATTTAAATATTATTTAGCTGATGACCTTGCTCTAAGAGGTGGAATTAATTTTGGTAAATTATCAGGATTATATGATAAAGATGGCGTTACTTTTGTTGAGTATGGAAAAACCGTTGGTGATACTGCGCAAAAATTTGGTGGCGATGGAATACATCAAGAAACAAAAACATGCAAAGGAAGTCAATTAAATTTCGAAATAGGAGCTCAAAAGAGTTTTGGCGACAACGAAAAACTTGAACCATATATGGGAGGCGCTTTATTTTTTGGTAAAACTTTTGGTGCTAAAATTGAATCAACTAAAGAAGCTATGATGAGCACAACTCCCCCATTCTATTCTCCTGACACAATTTTAAAAGGAGATGTTGAGAAATATACATTAATACCAGCAACTACTTTTGTTTTTGGTGTTAAATTAGTAGCAGGGTTCAATTATTTTATTGCAAAAGATTTATGCCTTGGAGCAGAATTTGCTTGGGGCTTAAGTAAATCAACAAAAAATGCTTTTAATACCAAAGGTATAAAAGAATTAACGGAATCAAACACAGGAATAAATAATAAAAAAGTAATTCAACCTGAAATTATTACTAAAGCAATTGATACCTCAAAAGAATCTAGAGGCGGTTTTGGAACACTTGGAGCTTTAGTAACTTTATCTTGGTTTTTCAACTAATATAGCATTCTTAAATATAAAAAAGGGCTGTCTTAAAATAAAAGACAGCCCTTTTTTTACAATATTCCCAAAATCTTCGTATTTTCGTAGTGTAAAATAAAAAATATGTCAAAAATAATTGCAATAGGAAGTGACCATGCTGGCTTTAAATTAAAAGAATATTTGAAAAAATATCTTAAAAGCATCGGTTATGAGGTGAAAGATTTAGGCACTGATTCCGAAGTCAGCGTTGATTATCCCGATTTTGTTCATCCAGTTGCAAGAATGGTTGAGAATAAAGAAATAGAAAAAGGAATAGTAATTTGTGGAACAGGGAACGGAGTTGCTATGACTGCCAATAAACACAGAAATGTGCGTTGTGCGTTATGCTGGGAAAAAGAAATTGCGCGACTTGCCCGCTCCCACAATGATGCAAATATGCTTGCTTTGCCTGCAAGATTTATAACCAAATGTAAAGCAAAAAAAATAACAAAAGTTTTTCTTGAAATGGGTTTTGAAGGCGGAAGACACGTTCGTAGAATCGAAAAAATAGCAAAACTCATTTAGGCGTTGTTTGATTTTTTTGTTTAAAGTTATGTATATTTGAACTTCAGAATATTAAGAGTGAGATTAACAATAAAAAAATTAACATACGAATTTAAAAAAAATAAAAATCAAAATAAATTAAAGAGTAATAATATCAAATAACAGAAACTTTAAACATTAAACTTTAAATTTTAAACAACTTCTTAATAATTTTCAATAATGGTTGAAAATACAACAGCAGATAAATTTCAAATTGCATCTGAAAAAAAAGCTTTCGACCGGGAGCATAGGAAAACCATTAAATTTAATATTTCGCGGTACGATATTGCTGTTGAAAAAGGCAAAAAACAATATTGTAATCTTGAATTGGCAAAGCAAAAAGCAGCGAATATAAAAAATAAAACCATTGACAATCTCGAAAAGAACCTGATTGATTTTGAAGCAAATTTTACAAGAAGGGGCGGAAAAGTAATATGGGCAGTTGATACCGAAGATGCAATCAGACAAATACTGGAAATTTTAGAAAAAGCAAATGCCAAAAAGATTGTAAAATCAAAGTCAATGGTAACTGAAGAAATAGATTTTAATGAACATTTTGAGAAAAAGGGATTTGAAGTACTTGAAACTGATTTAGGAGAATTTATTGTTCAGCTATGTGGCGAAAAGCCATATCATATAATTACTCCCGTAATGCACAGGAATAAAAAAGAAATAGCTGAAATCTTTAATAAGAAATATAACTTACCCATTGAAAGCACACCCGAAGAAATTACAAAATTTGTAAGAAATCTTTTACGCGAAAAATTTGTAAATGCTGATGTTGGCATTACCGGCGGCAATTTTTTAATTGTAGATATAGGTGCAGTAGCTCTTACCGAAAATGAAGGAAACGGTGTGATGTCGGTTTCTTTCCCAAAAATACATATTGCTATTACGGGAATTGAAAAATTAATTCCTTCAATAAACGATTTGGATTTATTTTGGCCTTTACTTTCAACACACGGAACAGGACAATATATTACTGCATATAATTCGATAATTACTGGACCCCGACAGGAAGGCGAAAGCGATGGACCTGAAGAAATGTATGTTGTATTGATTGATAATAACAGATCGGAATTACTTAAAAAGCCCGAGCAGCGACGGGCTTTGTCATGTATAAGATGCGGAGCTTGTTTAAATGGTTGTCCGGTTTATAAAAATATTGGCGGACATACATATTCAACAACATATAGCGGACCTATCGGTTCAGTGATTTCACCATTTCTCAGAGGGTTTGAAAATTATAAACATTTGAGTTATGCATCTACATTATGCGGAAAATGTACGGAAGTTTGTCCTGTAAAAATAAATCTGCACAAATTGTTATTATATAACCGAAGAGATTCAGTTGAATCGGGTTATGCAAAAAAGTCGGAAAAGTTCACAATGTTTGTTTATAAAAAAGCAATGTTGAACAGATGGCTTATTGAAAAGGGAGGATATAAAATAAAAAATTATGCTATAAGAAAATTTTTTAGTAAAGCATGGGGTTCGCGGCGCGATGTTCCTCAATTAATGCCAAAATCATTTAATCGTCTTTGGAAAGAAAAACAAGGTATAAAGTAAGTTTGTAGTTTAAAATGTTTGTGGTTTGTTGTTAAAAAAGTCATTAGTCACTATTCATTAAGCCATTATTAAAACTTCGAAATTCATTATTTCCGTCACTGACGGATTCTATATTTTTTTATTGTTAAATTTATCCCGATAACGAAGTTCGTCAGGATTGTTAAAGACATGTCTGGAAAAAATATAAAAACTTACAACGGAATTTCAAAAACCTTTAAACAAATCAAAACTATATACGACCTACAACTCTGATGAAAACTATAATATTCATAATTCAAAAAGAATTTTTGCAGATAAGGCGAAACAGAATGATGCTGCCTATAATTTTTATAATGCCCTTGGTTCAGCTTTTAATTTTATCGCAGGCAGCAACTTTCGAAATGAAGCATATCAGAGTACATTTGATTGACTTTGACAGAAGCAGTATGTCAAGGAAACTAATCAGTAAATTTCAAGGTTCACCATTTTATGCGATAACGAATTATTCTTTTTCGGAAAAAGAAGGAGAAGAAGATTTAAAGAAAAATAAAGCTGATATGGTTCTCCAGATACCGCAAAATTTTGAAAAAAATTTAAGGGCAAATAATAAAGCGAAAATTCAGCTTGTGATAAATGCCATAAATGCTGCTTCTGCAGGTTTAATAAATGCATATACTATTTCAATTATTAACGATTACAACAAGCAAATTATTAATGAATGGGTAAATATGCCTTCAAATTTTCAAACATCATCAATACAGGTGAATTATTCGCACTGGTTCAATCCGGAATTAAATTATATAAACTTTATGGTTCCGGGAATACTTGTTTTGCTCATAACTTTGATTGGAACTCTTCTTTCAGGAATGAATATTGTGAGAGAAAAAGAAATAGGAACGATTGAACAAATAAATGTTACACCGATAAAAAAATATCAATTCATTATCGGAAAATTATTGCCATTCTGGCTCATAGCATTGTTTGAACTTGGCTTCGGACTCACTATAGGAAAATTTCTCTTTAATATTCCTATTGTTGGCAGTTTGTGGCTTTTGTTCGGCTTTGCCTCGGTGTATCTTCTTGTTATTTTAAGTATAGGACTTCTGATTTCTACAATTAACAATACACAGCAACAATCAATGTTTGTTACTTTCTTTTTTATGATTGTATTTGTTTTGCTCAGCGGTTTATTTACTCCCGTAGAAAGCATGCCCGAGTGGGCACAAAAAATAAACATAATTAATCCGTTATCATACTTTATTAAAGTAATGAGAATGATACTTCTTAAAGGTTCCGGCTTTTACGACATAAAAAAAGAATTTATTTCAATATCAATATATGCATTGCTCATTCTGAGCTTTGCTGTTTGGCGATATAGAAAAACCACGTGATATTATTTATTTTTCATAAAAGTGCATTTCGGTAATATGCCTGTATACCGTATCCGTCAGGAAGAATCTTATGTCTTTCTTTTCTTTTATTGCTCTGCGGATAAAACTTGATGAAATTTCCATCAGGGGAGCATCAACAATTTTTATGTTTTTATGATTTTTCAAACCTAACAGGTTTTCGAGACCTGTTAGGTTTTGTTCATTATTTTTTAAAATTCCGCTGTCCGATTCAGGACGGGGATATATATATAATTCATAATTCTCAAGAATTTGTTTATAATTTTTCCATTTGTGAAATGTTGCAAGATTATCGCTACCCATTATCAATGTAAAATTTTTATTCGGATATTTTTCTTTAAGGTATGCCAGGGTATTTATTGTGTATGAAGGTTTGGGCAGTTTGAATTCAATATCACACGATTTTAATTTATTTATATTTTCAATTGCAAGATTTACCATATACAGCCGAAGATTATCTTTTAGCAAAGTTGATTTGTTTTTCAATGGATTTCTTGGAGTAACCACAAACCAAACTTCTTTCAAAGGAGTAAATTCAACCATATAATTGGCAATAACCAAGTGTCCTACATGAATAGGATTAAAAGTTCCGAAAAATAAACCAATCTTTGAAGCTGATGGTATTTGAAATTCATTATTCGACATTCGATGTTCAATGTTTTTATAATTAGTCATTGGTCTTTAGTCATTAGTAAAAACTTCGAAATTCATTATTCGACATTTGATGTTCGATATTTTTTTGTCATTTAATGAATATCGAAGTAACTGTATATTGAAAACAGAAAACTATTTTAAATACTTCCTCAGAACTTTAACGAAATTTTCAATATCCTCTTCCGTTGTGTCGAATGAAGTCATCCAGCGAATTTCAAATTTTGTATCATCCCACATATAAAAGAAAATTTCTTTCTGTATTTTCTCAATTGCTTCTTCAGGCAGAATGGCGAATATAACATTTGCTTCAACTTTTTGTGTTACTTTTATTTCCTTGAAGTCCTTTATTTTTTCAAATAATAATTCCGCCATTGCATTTGCTTTCTTTGCATTTTCATACCAAAGATTGTTTTTCAAAATGGTTTCATATTGCACCGCAATGTAGCGCATTTTCGAAGCAAGCTGTGTTCCCTGCTTGCGGATGTATTTGAAATTTTCTGATTTGGTTTTATCAAAAAATATAACTGCTTCACCGTACATCAAACCATTTTTTGTCATTCCAAAAGATAAAGCATCAACTCCTGCGTCTGCCGTCATTTCTTTAAATCCGACATTCAACGAAACTGCTGCATTTGATATTCTCGCTCCGTCAATATGAACAAGCATGTTATTTTTATGAGCAAATTCTGTTATTTCCTTTATTTCATCAATTGTATAAACCGTACCATATTCGGTTGACTGGGTTATAGAAATCACCTTCGGCTGCGACTGGTGCTCAAAGTCAAAACTGAACATATATTTATGAAATTGCTCCACTCTTATTTTTCCATCAGGAGTTGGAAGAGGAATTAATTTGCAGCCACAGAACTTCTCTGGTGCACCACATTCGTCAAGATTCAAATGAGATATTTCCGAACAGATAACCGAATTATACGAATTTGTGATATTTGCAATACTTAAAACATTTGCCGCTGTTCCGTTAAAAACAAAATAAACGTCAATGTTTTCACCAAATATTTCCTTGAATTTTTTTATGGCAGCTTCGGTATATATATCTTCACCATAAGCTACGCAATGATTTTTATTAACGCTTTGTAAAGCATTCATCACTTCGGGATGAACGGGAGCAACATTGTCGCTTGCAAACATTCGTGAATTTCGAATAATCATAAAATAAAAATTTAATTCTTATCAAAATTAAACAATATTTGAATAATTTTGGTTTTTCTTTTTTGTAAAACCAATTTTTAATGAGGATTTTCAAAACTCTGTGTAACTCCGTGTAATATTTTGTTACACAGAGTATTCACAGAGAGTCGCAGAGATAAAAATTAAAAATGATGCAGAATTTCTTTGAGATATTAAAATATAATAACGGAAGTCCTTTGATTTACAACTCCGTTTTATTTTTTATGCTTTTTACTTTTTTTTACAGCATTTATGCTTTAGTTTATGATAATACCCGCCATAGAAACATCCTGATTTTAATATTCAGTTTATATTTTTATTATAAAGTCAGCGGAGCCGCAGTAATCTTGCTTGTTATAATGGCAACTTCCGATTATTTTATCGGAAGAGCAATATATTTCACGAAAAATGAATTCAAAAGAAATTTCTTTCTCACACTTTCGGTTGTCATAAATGCTGGCTGTCTTGCATTTTTCAAATATTCAAATTTTCTTTTAGAAAATTTTTTCAGAATAACACGTCCGGATATGCCTCCGTTAGTGCTTAATATTATTTTACCGATTGGAATTTCATTTTTTGTTTTCAGAAGTTTGAGTTACATCATAGATATGCATCGTGAAGTAATTGACAAGCCCGAAAAAAGTTATGTAAATTATCTTTTATATGTTTCTTTTTTTCCATACATACTTGCAGGTCCTATTTCCAAAGCCCGCGACATATTACCGCAGTTTAGAAACAAAATAAACATCACCGAAGAAAAAATCGGGAAAGGTTTTTTTCTAATAATGACAGGTGCTTTCAAAAAAGTTTTTATTTCCGATTTTATTGCTGCAAATTTTGTTGACAGGGTTTTTGACAGTCCGAATTTTTTTACCGGATTCGAAAATCTGATGGCAAGTTATGGAGCTACAATTCAGGTTTATTGCGATTTTTCGGGTTATACCGATATAGTAATAGGAATTGCCCTGTTGCTTGGTTTTACAATAGATGCAAATTTTAATAAGCCGTTTCTTGCAAAAAACATAACCGACTTCTGGCGCCGCTGGCACACTACACTCTCGCGTTGGCTCAGCGAATATTTGTTTTATACACTTTCTTACAATTTTCGCCAGTATAAAAAAACAGGAATTGTACTTGCTGTTTTGCTCACTTTTATTATTTCCGGATTGTGGCATGGAGCAAGCTGGACATTCGTGCTTTGGGGCTATTTTCATGGACTTGCGCTGACATGGGATATTATTTCTCAGGATTTCAGAACGAAAATTTCAAAAAAAATACCAACTAAGGTTTATAATTTCATAAGCATATTTCTTACTTTTCATTTTGTGAGTTTTTCGATAATTCTTTTCAAGTCAGCTGATTTATCTATTGCCGGACAAATCTTTTCAAAAATATTTTCTGACTTTAATTTAAGTTTAGCAGGGCAATGGCTCACTCTTTATAAATATCCTTTCATGATGATGCTTTTCGCATATACTTTGCATTTTACACCCATGAAGTGGAACGACCTGCTGGTTCAGAAATATTCCAAATTGCACTGGGCTTACAAAAGTTTAATTCTTGTAGCTTCAATAATTTTTATTTACCAGGCGGTAAGTGCAAAAGTGCAGCCGTTTATTTATCTGGAGTTTTAATTGATGTAATTAGAGTTTGTCCATAATGTCCGATTTTTTCATTACTCTCGACTTTATGGACAGATACTTCTATGATTTTATTTTATTTTCAGGGTAATCATATAAATCACAAAAATCATAGTCAAGACAAATAGCAATAATTCCAACCAACTTTTATAATTCATATTTATAAACTTTTTAACTTTGTATTTTCAAATCTCTCAAAGCAAAAAATGTTCAACCCCAAAAACAAAATAATATTATTTTTTTTAATTTCAGTAAGCACGGCAAATGCGCAAAGCTTTTTGTATCCATTCAGCAGAGATAATAGCTTTTATGTAGAGCGGGGATTTTGTTTAAATAATAAAAACGAACATACTACATTAAAACCATACATAGAACTAAAAACTATATTTATTGATTCTCTCTTTAACATTGAAAGAAAACATGACAGTATTTTGATGAAAGCAAGAAAAAATAAAGTTCTATGGGCAAAACTAAAATACGATAATTTTTTTACTATTAAAGGCGAGGATTACAAATTCACTATCGACCCTTTATTTGATTTTCAGGCAGGAACTTTATTAAAAGAAAAAAACAATTACTTCACAAACTCCAGAGGATTTCTGATTACCGGAAAAGTTGGCAAAAGATTTTCATTTTATTCTTCATATACCGAAAATCAGGTAATATTTCCCGATTATATTTCCAATAAAATAAAATTATATAAAGCCGATAATTCTTATTTTATTGTACCTGGCGAAGGACTCGCAAAACCTTTTAAAACACGTGGTTTTGACTTTGCAAATTCTGCCGGGAAAATTTCTTATTCTCCATTCAGATTTCTGAACATTCAATTCGGAAACGGAAAACATTTTATCGGCGATGGTTATCGTTCATTGCTGCTTTCCGATAATTCATATAATTATCCTTTTCTGCAACTTACAGGTGAATTCTGGAAAATACAATACACATCAATTTATGCAACATTTCAAGAACCTTTGATGGGCAGGGAATATCAAATGGGTTATCAGAAAAAATATGCCACATTTCATTTTCTGAGTTATAATGTAAATCACCGTCTTAATATCGGTTTCTTTGATGCAGTGATTTGGAAAATAGTTCCGAAAAAAGCAGAATATAAAATTGATTATGCAAATCCGTTGCTCTTTTATTCTCCGTTTCAAATTTCTTCTCTTCATTCCGATAATAATGCTATGGTGAGTTTTACCGGTAAATATAAAATTGCGAAGAAAAATATTGCATACATGCAGTTGGTTTTCGACGATAATAAGTTTAACGCAAAATATCCCGGTTATTATAAAAATAAATATGGATACCAATTAGGCATTAAGTTTTTTGATTTTTTAAAGTGCGAAAATTTATTTTTTCAAACCGAATTTAACGCAGTGCGACCTTACACTTATTCTCATTCTGTTCCCGCACAAAATTATTCGAATTATAATCAACCGCTGGCACATCCGCTGGGAGCAAATTTTTATGAATCTGTATCAATATTGAATTACAGATTCAGCGATTACCTTGATAAAATCATTATTGAATTAAAAATAAACTATGCGATGTATGGCACTGATACAAGTTATGTTAATCTCGGCAGAAACATTTTTTATTCTGACAATAGTGCTCTTCATCTTTATAATAATTATATCGGACAGGGTTTAGAAACCACTCTCATTTATGAAGAATGTAGAATTGCTTATTTAATAAATCCCAGAACAAATATGCGTTTTGAATTAGGTTTATTACGTAGAACCGAAAAAACCGATTCAATAAAAAAGCGGAATACTTTTTTATTTTTTACATTCAAAACCGATATTCTTAATCATTATTTCGACTTTTAAAAAAAATTTAAAACCCATGTGAAATATTTTCTTTAGTTTTGCATAAAATATTGGTATTAATTTTGTAGTAATTACAAAACATTCTAACTTAAAAATATTATTATAAACCAAATCATTAAAATATTATGAAAAAATTAGTTTTATTGTTGATGTGTTCATTGCTAATTACCGGACTGTTTGCTCAATCGGATAGTACAAAAAAGTTTAAATCAAAAGCAAAAGTTTTATTCAGCATAAACAGCGATATGTGGCTTAATGCTGCCAACAATATTGATGTAAAGCCAATATCACTTGGAGCAGAATTATTTTCTGTATCAAAAAAATATTTCGGTAAAAGTCCGGTTGGTATCATGTATGGATTAGGTATAACTTCTCATAATATTAATTACAATATGTTTTTGAGTAATGATATATTCAACAGAACTGTATTTACTGAAATTCCCGACTCACTGAAGATGAAAAAAAATAAATTATCCGTTACTTATCTTGACATACCGCTGGAAATATTTTTCAGTCCGAAAAAAGGTAAAAGCATAAATATTTCTGCCGGCATGAAAGCAGGATATTTAATAAATTCGCACACAAAATATAAAGGAAAAAATCCTGACGGAAGTGGAAATAACCTTAAAACCAAAACAGCCAACATTAAAAACATCGAACCTTTCAGATACGGCATTACAGGAAGAATAGGATATGGGAATATTTCTATAAGTTGTTATTACTCTCTTTCAAGCTTATTTAAAGAAAATAAAACTACAGATGTAAACCAGCAGATACTTAAAGAATATATTCCTTTCACAATTGGTATTACTTTTTTGTTTTTGTAAAATAGTCATTAAAGAGTTTAAAGTCTAAAGTTTAAGGTTTCAAGTTGTGCCTGTCATTCTGCATATATGCCAGCAATGAATTGTTGTTTTATCTTTAGACTTTACACTTTTTTAAATCAGAACAAAAACGAGCATTACAGTTAATCCAACAATAAAGCCGGTATAAACTTGTGAAGGATTGTGGGCATTAAGTTTGAGTCGCGAGAAACCAATTAACCCCGATATAAAAACAGAAATAATCAGATATAAATTCAGGTTGTTGCCTACATGCTGTGCCAGAGCAATAATAAAACCGGTAAGTCCGCCAATGCCAACCATGTGAGCACTTATTTTCCATTTAATATTAACAAGCAATACTATTATCACCGACACAGTTGCTCCGAGAAAAATATTACGGATAATATAAGGAAGTTCAAAATTTTTCAAAATGCGAAAAGAAGTATAATAAAAAACAGCTGTTATGAGGTATGGCAACAATCTATCCTGAAGGCTATCCATTTCAATATTTTTTACCACACCCTTTTTTATTAAAAATAAAATAATAACCGAAGGAAGCAGGAATGTTAAAACAAAAATCATAAGTATAATAATATTTTTCCCCTCCGGGTTAAGAGCAAAAGATATATATGAATTTATGTATAATACCAAAAACATACATATTGTAGGCATCAATAATGGATGAAATAAATATGAAATTATTTTTGCAATACGAAATTCCATGATAATTTTTCAACAGAAAATTTTATTGAATGATGTGGAACAAATATATGATAGTTCAATTTATTGGATTAAAATTTTGTATATCTGCATTAACTATTAATCGCACAATTGCGGAAATCGGTACAATTTACCTCATCAGAGTGACGTATCCGGTTTTATTATATGATTTCGTACTGGATTTGGCACTTATCGCATAATAATATGTTCCTTCAGCAGCTTCAATTCCAGATTTTGTTTTACCATCCCATCCAATATTATGGTCGGTGCTTTCCCAAATTAAATTACCCCACCTGTTGTAAATAGCCAGTTTAAATTCTTTGATACCGCTGCTTCTTAATTTGAAGAAATCGTTATAGCCGTCGCCATTGGGAGTAAGCACATTTGGAACATCCATTGCTTCTGGTATGTCAATTACTTGGTATGTTGTATCCAAGCATCCGTTTGAAGAACGAACAATCAGTATCACGGTATCTTTACCATTGGTTCCATAAATATGATATGGGTTGAATTGTTCGGAATTTTTTCCGTCACCGAAACTCCATAGATAATAACTTCCGCCGATACTGTTATTAATAAAGCTTATCAAATCATCCTCATAAATTTCTGTATTTGGTGTATATGTGAATGCCGCAATTGGTAGTGGAAATATAGTTACATTATAATTCAATGTTTTTGAATTACAGTATTGTCCTTTGTAATAAACGGAAACTGTTCCCGTTCCTCCGGGAATATTCCATTTTATTTTAACTGTTTTTGCAGAATCAACGCCCACGATAGTTCCTCCTGTTATTGACCAAAAATAAGCACTGTCAGAAGGTCCGTTAACAGTGTATGTAAATAAACTGTCGTCGTCAGCACAAAAACCGCTCGAACCGGCAAGATTAATTATTGAAGGACCTTTTACTCCAAGTGCAAAAGGATGATTAAGCAGAGACAAATCACTTGGATTAACTGTAGCAACATAATCCATGGTTGTAATGCCTGTTGTATTATTTAAAGCAGTAACATGCCATTCTAAAGGTGTTGGGGAAGCATCCCAATGTGTTATCACATCAAATACTCCGTCGTTTACTTTTATATAGTACATTGTAATATTGGCAGGACTTGTGCCACTTGTTCTTTCAATAACATGATAAAACAAATTATTAACCCAGCAAAGTGAATCGTCTTTTGAAGCAACATTATATCCATCAATGGTTGCATTGTTGTTTACGAGTTTTACTGCATAAGTATTAGCATTGGTGGTTGTTGGTGTGAGTTCAACAGGACGGTATCTTGCAGTAATCAAACTTGAACCAACCGGAAATAAATAACTGTTAGCTGAATTTGTAATTCTTGATAATCTTCCGTTTCCTATACTGCTCACAAAACCCGTAGTTCTTGTAATTGCATTTACATTAGAGGTTTTAATGTACATAACATTAGCATCAGTTGCAAGCTCATGGTCAAGTAAATCAAGTAAATTATTAACACTTGCATCTACAGTTTGTCTTTTTATACTTCCTGCAGTTCCCATAAGTAACAGGTCATGAAAAGTAGTACTTTGTGCGGTGCCGCTTGTAATAAGCTGATTGCCACCTGTGAGTTTAACAGTACTTAAATCACAATTGAACGTAACATCATTAATCCAGTTTCCGGTTACTTCATAAATTCCGTCACCTTCGGTAAGTCCCTGATTAATAAAATCACCGTCAATAATGGTTCTTCCATCATTATGGAATTTATTATTGACAATATTTGCGGAACCGTTTATTTGTATCAATGAGCCGGGTGTAGCTTGCATAATTGCATTATTGTTGGTCAAAATCGGCTGAGCAGAAGTTCTGAAACAAAATAACGTAGCTACAAATAAAATGCAGAGTATAACATTTTTTTTCATTTTCATAAACTTAAAATTATAGCATAAATGTAGTAAATGCAATGGATAAATGCAAATTTTAAAATTCTTATTTGTTGGTAATCGGTAAAATTTTCCTTTACACATTATACGTTAAAACTTTAATATAAGTTTCAATTTTTAATTAAATCACAACTGATTATTCATAAAACAGGGTGTATTTCAAGGTAAATTCCGGGGCTAAATTAAACTGATGAAGCTGTCTCAGAAGTAAAATTTTAGTATTTTTTTCTCTGTGGCTCTCAGTGACTGCTCTGTGAATCTCTGTGTAACAATAAAATAAGAAATAACACAGAGAACCACAGAGAATGCACAGAATTACACAGAGCACTTTTAAAGACAATCTCGTCAGTCAACAAACTTTCTTATCTTTTCGGCTTATACCGCGACAATGACAATATTTTATTTGCATCATTTTCGTTCATTAATTGCTGAAGAGGTATTTTGTTGTTGTTCATATAGCTTTTAACTATCTGCCAGCCGAGCCAAACACCTGTTCTTCCCGGTGATTCCTTAGGAAAAACTGATGTGGATGGTGCATCGGAAATAAACTTTTTTATCTCAAGTTCATTTTGAGTAAATAGAATTTTTTTATCAACAATATACGCCCACATTTTAGATTCGTACTTTTTACACCATTCTAATTGCTTTAAACTAAAACCTATTTTAAAAGTATCTTCATAATCGGGTAAGATTGCATCAATGAAATACATTATTTTTCCTTCATAAATCATATTATCCACCAGCGTATTTGATTTACTTTTAAATTCAAAAAACTTATAAGCTAATGCTTTTATGCCATCAACTGCAATATATTCTTTTCGCATGGTGCGTCTTTTATATGCAGGTATTGTAAGTTTCGGATAATATTCCGAATTTTCTCCAAGATACATATCAAGAGCAATTGCTATAATACTGTCAGTTACAAATACGGGAAAATTAAAACCACTTACACATGTGAAGATTTTAGGTATAGTTTTGTCGGGATAATAGTATTTGTAATGTTTGAATGCATCGTTAAACTGATTGTTGAGATTATTCAAATCAGGATACTCTTTTATACAATCTTCCTGTATTTTTTTAATATCGGCATCGTTCACAAAATTTAAAATTTTATAAATAAAAACAGAATCCTTATAATTTTCTGCCATAAGAATATCCCTTGAATAAGAAATAAAAAAATTGCTGTATGTTTTCAGCAGATACGGTAATTTTGCTTTCAGCGATTTAGCATCATTTATAAACAAATCCTTATCCAATCTTTTTATTTCAATATTTTCAATTTTCACTTTGCTGACATCAACATTTAACTTTTCCTTTTTTGTATGACAGGAAAATAATAATAGGCATAGTAATAATTTGATATAAGATTTCATTTGTATAAATTTTAAAATTAGTCGGATAATAATGATTTTTTATATGAAAAAAATTTTATTAATATTGCAGTAAATTATTAATTAAACCTCAAAATTATGAAAAAGTTATTCTGTTTAGTATTTATAACTTTATTTTTATTTGAAATAAGTTATTCACAAAGTAAACCAAATGACAAAAATTTTCGTTTCGGACTTAAAGCAGTTCCTTCTCTTGCATGGATGAAACCTGACAGCAAATTATTTGAATCAAAATCACCTAAATTTTGTTTTGCTTATGGGTTGATGACCGATTTTAACTTTACTTCCAACTACGCATTTTCTACAGGTATTGAAATAACCAATAATGGCGGAACTCTCGTATTTCCAATCCCCCCAGACGATTCAACGTACTACAAACCTGAAAAAGACACCTCTAAGAAATTTTATATATTAAATAGAAATTACAAATTAAGATACATTACACTTCCGGTTCTTTTAAAACTAAGAACAAATGAAATTGGCTCTATGACTTATTTCGGTCAGTTTGGTGTTGATGTTGGATTTAAAATTAAAGCACTTGCCAACGATGAAGGCAAAACGGAAGGAACAAGCAATGTAACAACAAATGAAGCTGTTGATATTGCAAGCGATATTAATTTCTTACGACTTGCACTAAATATTGGACTTGGCTTTGAACTAAATCTTGCCGGAACAACATCATTGGTTGTAGGTGTAAACTACAACAATGGTTTTACAAATGTTCTGAAAAAAGATTCAAAAGATCTTTTTGACAAAAAAGGAATAGCTTTAAAACAAAACGCAATTTCAAATTTTGTTTCTCTTACATTAGGTATTTTATTCTAAATACCAAACCCTGCGATGGTTCGGAACCATCGCAGGGTTGTTAGTAATTTTAACCCAATAGCAAAAACAGTTACACTTTATTTACCGTAATTTCCACACAAGAGCACTTGCTCCCAAAATTGCTGCATCGCTATCGTTTAAAACCGAGGGTAAAAGTTTTATTTTGTTTTTATATATTTTAAGTAATTTTTTCTCCAGATAATATTTTGTAGGTTTAAAAATCAAGTCGCCTGCTTTTGCAACACCTCCGAAAAGAAATATTGCCTCAGGACTTGTATGAGCTACAGTATCGGCAAGTTTTACGCCTAAAATTTTACCTGTTATTTCGAAAGTTTCCAAAGCGATTTTATCTCCCTGTTTTGCAGCTTTGCTTATCATTTCAGTTGTTAATTTATTAAAAGAAATTTTTCGGAGTTCACTTTT
Organism: Bacteroidales bacterium; assembly: GCA_041671145.1. Taxonomy (NCBI): domain Bacteria; kingdom Pseudomonadati; phylum Bacteroidota; class Bacteroidia; order Bacteroidales; species Bacteroidales bacterium. Next base: position 28,711 of record JBAZBZ010000021.1, read on the forward strand.
ATTATTTCTTAATTTTAGAAGTTCAACAAAAGTTTTTTTAATTCCACCTGCCGAAACGTAAGTTTCAAGACATCCTTTTCTCCCGCAACCGCACTTCCGTCCATTGTAATCATAAATTGTGTGACCTATCTCGCCTGCAAATCCATCATGTCCGTATATCAATTCTCCGTTTGCCACTATTCCGCTTCCCAAACCGGTGCCAAGGGTAATTACAATAAAATCCTTCATTCTCTTAGCTCCGCCGTACATCATTTCTCCGATAGCAGCAGCATTGGCATCATTGGTAAGGCAAACAGGAACATCAAAATATTTTTTGAAAATCCCAACAACATCAATAATACCTTTCCATTTAAGATTTGGCGCAAATTCAATTGTTCCTTTGTAAAAATTTCCATTCGGCGCTCCTATTCCCACTCCTTTTAATTCGATTTTTTCTTTTACTATTTTTAAAGTTTTTTCAATTTCCTCATATAAAATTTTAAAAAATCTTTCGGGAGAAATTGACGAATTTGTGAAAATAGAATTTCTAATAAGACAATTTCCATGCCTGTCAACCACACCAAAAACAGTGTTGGTTCCACCAATGTCAATTCCGATTGCTGCTTCTTTCATGTGTTTAAATTTTATAAGTAATTAATATTTCTGCTGTTAATTTGCTGTTTTGGTTAATTATCTTTTTTAGTTACTCACTCCCACAAAAACCAACCGCACAACCTGTTCGTGAATATCCATACATTACTTTGTTGAAAGGTGCACTGCTCATTTAATCATTTACGGTTTGTGTTCGCTGCTGGCGGATTTGCATGGATATTTCATATTTATTATTTTGATTTAACAAATGTAATAAAAAAGTTTAAGGTTTAAAGTTATTTGTCATCAAGTAAGTAGTGTCTGTTCATAAAGTCGAGAGTTTGGTTCAGAATGTCCGAGTTCGAGGCTTTCGAAGTTTTACAAATCAGGAGTTTACTGTAGTAAATGACTGATTTGTAAAACGAGAATAACGAAGAACTCGGACATTCTGGACAAACTCTAAGTAGTAAGGAATTAGTTTTTATAGTAAATTATTTTTTTAAATTTGTAATCCTAATAACATTTAAAAATGAAAAAACTTCTATTCATTTTTTTTCTTGTACTTTGTTTTTTTAATAAAAATTTTTCGCAGGAACAAAAAAAAGATACTTTAAAACCTGTTTTTACTATTGTTGAAGAAATGCCTCAATATCCGGGGGGAGATGAAGCAAGAGTTAGGTTTTTACAAGAAAATGTTAAATATCCTCAAGAAGCAAAGAATAATGGAATTCAAGGTAAAGTATATGTTACCTTTGTTATTGATGAAAAAGGAAATGTAACTGATGTAAGAATTATAAGAAGTATCGGAGGAGGTTGCGATGCAGAAGCTTTAAGAGTTATTAAATTAATGCCCAAATGGTTACCCGGAAAACAATCAGGAAAACCTGTAAGAGTTCAATATAATATGCCTATTATTTTTACCCTAGAAAATTCGAATAAAAATAAATAAATCTTTTTTAATTTTTCAATCTTTTAATCTTAAAATATGCTACGAACAAATACTTGCGGAGAATTAACAATTAAAGATGTAAATAAAAAAGTTACTTTATGCGGATGGGTGCAGCGTTCAAGAGATTTGGGCGGAATGACATTTATTGATTTGCGCGACCGATATGGAATAACACAATTGGTTTTTAACATGGACGCAAATTCTGCTTTATGTGAAGAAGCCAGAAAACTCGGAAGAGAATTTGTGATTTCTGTTAACGGAAACGTTGCTGAAAGAAGCAATAAAAATTTAAAAATTTCAACCGGCGAAATTGAAATAATAGTTGATAGTTTTGAAATACTAAATGAATCAAAACTTCCGCCATTCACAATTGAAGACAACACCGATGGCGGCGAAGAACAGCGAATGAAATACAGGTATCTGGATTTGCGAAGAAATGTGAATAAGAACAATCTTGAACTCCGCCACAAAATGGCAAATGCAACAAGAGAATATCTGAATTCAATAAATTTTATTGAAATAGAAACACCGTTTTTAATCAAATCAACACCTGAGGGAGCTCGTGATTTTGTTGTACCTTCACGAACAAATCCCGGCGAATTTTATGCATTGCCGCAATCACCTCAAACATTCAAGCAATTATTGATGGTTGCCGGTTTCGATAGATATTACCAAATTGTCCGATGTTTCCGCGATGAAGATTTACGTGCCGACCGTCAACCCGAATTTACACAAATAGATTGCGAAATGTCGTTTGTAACTCAGGAAGCTATTCTTGAAACATTTGAAGGACTCGTTAAACATTTGTTTAAAAAAATAAAAGAAATCGATTTAGAAAAAATTCCGAGAATGTCATATCAGGATGCGATGAAATATTATGGCACCGATAAACCCGATATTCGTTTTGAAATGAAATTTGTTGAACTTAATGATGTAACCAGAGGAAAAGGATTTAAAGTTTTTGATGAAGCGGAATTTGTTGTAGGTATTTGTGCCGAAGGTTGCGGAGAATACACAAGAAAGCAGCTTGATGAGCTTACCGAATTTGTACGAAAACCGCAGATAGGTGCAACTGGTTTGATATATGTTAAAGTCGGAAATGACGGTTCTTATAAATCATCCGTTGATAAATTTTTTCCTCAGGAAGATTTAAAAAAAATTGCTGAAAAATTTAATGCAAAAACGAATGATTTAATTTTAATTCTTGCCGGACAAAAAGATAAAACGCGAAAATGTTTGGGGGAACTGCGTTTGGAAATGGCTGACAGGATTGGGTTAATAGATAATAAAAAATATTGCCCCCTCTGGGTTTTGGATTTTCCTCTGTTTGAGTGGCACGAAGAAATGAATCGTTATTATGCAAAACATCATCCGTTTACTTCTCCCAAGCCGGAAGATATGTCGCTGCTCGACCACAATCCGATTGTTGTGAGAGCAAATGCTTACGACTTAGTTATAAACGGTGTTGAAATTGGCGGCGGCTCAATAAGAATTCACGATAAGCAATTGCAGAATAAAATGTTCAAGGTTCTTGGTTTTACCGAGAAAGAAGCACAAGAGCAATTCGGATTTCTGATGAATGCTTTTGAATACGGCGCTCCTCCTCATGGTGGTATTGCTTTCGGTTTCGACCGCTGGTGTACACTATTCGGTGAATGCAACTCAATCCGCGATTTTATTGCATTTCCGAAAAACAATGCAGGACGTGATGTTATGATTGATTCTCCCTCTAACATCTCCTACGAGCAACTAAAGGAATTAAATTTGAAAATTGATTTGAAAAAATAATAAAAATTGTTTTATTGTTGAATTTATCACGACAGCGAAGCTCGTAATGATTGCTAAATTTTTCATGCCTCTATTTCTTAATGACCAATGACTATTGACTAATGATGTGAAATGTTTTTAGTGACAATTACAATTGAAAGAAAATTCAACTCTTGCCTGAGGTAATAACGATTCTATTGCATTTTTGTGTTGTTCGTCAATTGAGATAACCCTTAAATCAAGAAATCTGAGTTTTTTTAAGTTTTTTACTTCAGAAGGAAGAGTGTTCAAACTATTTCCCCACATATCCCAGAATTGCAAATTCTGAAGCAATTCTATATCTCTTGATACAGTTTCTATTTGGTTTTCGGAAGCATTAAGTGCAATAAGTTTTTTCAGTTTACAAACCGATGAAGATAATTCCGTCAATTTATTTTTTGAAATAGTTAGTACTCTCAATTCTTTAAGTTCGGCGATTTCGGGAGGAATCTCTGAGATTTTATTATTCCTGAGATTTAATACCAGAAGATTCTTGAACTTTAATATTTCTATAGGAAATGTCTTGTATCCTTTTCGTTTTAAAACAAGTTTGAAAACACTGTCAGGATGTTTTGATGCTTCTTCAAGCGATGTATATTCTTCGTAACTGTTAAGATTTAGCGAGTCAAGTGCTTTATAAAAAGTATCTAATTTTTGCTGAAGAATTTTTTCTGAATCTAAAGGACTCTTAGTATCCACAGGACTTTTACCAGTTTCCTGAGAATACAACTTAACAACAAAAAATAATGTAATCAGTAAAATTATAATTTTTTTCATCTGTTTAAATTTTGTAAGTAATTAATATTTCTACTGTTAATTTGCTGTTTTGTTTATTTAGCTTTTTTAGTTACTCGCTCCCGCAAAAGCCCACCTATCAACCTGCTCGTGAATATCCATGCATTTCTTTGTTGAAAATAGCACTGAATTTTTAATCATTTACGGTTTGTGCAACTTTTTCTAATTGCATGGATATTTCATATAATTTTTTTATAGTCCAAGTATATTTTTACATTTGGTTTTATCTGAATTTATCTGTTCTCTGAGGGCATCAATAGTTAAAAATTTCATTTCATCACGAATTCTTTCCTTAAAATAAATTTTAATTTTTTTATTATAAATATCATCCTCAAAATCAAAAATATTCACTTCAATTGTTCTCATTTTGAAATTGAAAGTAGGGCGTATGCCTATGTTCAACATTCCCTTATAATGTTTTTTATCAAATTCAATAATTACTGCATAGACACCGTTTTTGGGAATGAGCTTGCTCGCTTCTTCAATTTGAATATTAGCAGTTGGAAAACCTATATTTCTGCCTATTTTATTGCCTCCTATAACTTTTCCGGTTAAAATATAATCGTAACCGAGATAATCATTTGAAAGCTTTATATTTCCTTCTAACAATGCTTCTCTGACTTTTGAGGAACTTACAGGAACTCCATTTACTTCCACCTGTTCTGCTTTTTCAATATTAAAATCATACAACTTACCCGATTGCTGAAAGTAGTCGAAGTTTCCTTCTCTATTAAGCCCGAAATGATGATTATAACCAACTATAAGTTTTTTCACTTTGATTTTTTCTATTAAAATTTCCTTAATGAAATCATCATGTTTCATTTTCGAAAACTCAGTTGTAAAATCAAATACAATAGTATTTTGAACTCCGGATTTTTCGAGCAATTCTAATTTTTCTTCTTTCGTATTAAGTAACTCAATTTCCTTACCAGCAAGATATAAAGCAAGGCGCGGATGCGGTTCAAAAGTAATTATTACAGACTCGCCTTTAAATTCTTTAGCCGAACTATTTAGCATTTCAATTATTTTCTGATGTCCTTTGTGAACTCCATCAAATGTTCCAACAGTAACTACCGGATTTTTGAAGTCAGAAAATTTTTCTAGGTTTTTGTAAATTTTCAAATTGAGTTTTTTATTTTTCCCAAATTTAAAAAAAAATTTAAAATAATTGCTTTTTTAGAATATTATAGTAGATTTGTAATTATAAAAACAATAAAATTATGTCAGGAAATATAGGTAAAATAGCTCAGATAATAGGTCCTGTTATTGATGTTGTATTCGAACAAGGCACTAAACTTCCGAATATTTATGAAGCTCTTGAAATAACAAGAGACAACGGTCAGAAGCTCATAATAGAATGTCAGCAGGATACCGGCGAAAATACTGTCAGAACTATTGCTATGGATTCCACTGATGGCTTGAGAAGAGGAATGGATGTTGTTGCTACCGGCGACTATATTACCATGCCAACCGGTGAAACAATATATGGCAGATTGTTTAACGTTATCGGTGAAGCAATTGACGGTATTGGTTTTGTTCCTAAAACAAACAGCTATCCTATTCACAGAGAGCCGCCGAGATATGAAGACCTCACAACAAAAAAAGAAGTTCTTTATACGGGCATAAAAGTTATTGACCTTATAGAGCCATATTCAAAAGGTGGTAAAATCGGATTATTCGGTGGAGCTGGAGTCGGAAAAACTGTAATTATTATGGAACTCATAAATAATATTGCAAAAAAATATGCAGGATTATCGGTTTTTGGAGGAGTTGGTGAAAGAACAAGAGAAGGAAACGACCTTTTACGAGAAATGATAGAATCGGGAGTTATAAGATATGGAAAAGAATTTAAAGAAAGTATGGAAAAAGGCGGCTGGGATTTATCGAAGGTTGATAAAAAAGAACTTTTAAATTCGCAGGCAACACTTGTTTTCGGACAAATGAATGAACCTCCGGGAGCACGTGCAAGAGTTGCCCTGTCGGGTTTAACAGTTGCCGAATATTTCCGCGACGGTGATGAAAAAACAGGCGGCAGAGACATACTTTTCTTTATTGATAATATATTCCGTTTTACGCAAGCAGGTTCGGAAGTATCAGCACTTCTGGGACGTATGCCATCGGCAGTGGGCTATCAGCCAACACTTGCAACAGAAATGGGAATTTTGCAGGAAAGAATCACTTCAACAAAAAGGGGCTCCATCACTTCGGTTCAGGCAATTTATGTTCCTGCCGATGACCTTACCGACCCTGCTCCCGCAACAACATTTTCGCATCTTGATGCAACCACAGTTTTAAGCCGTAAAATTTCAGAACTTGGAATTTATCCTGCCGTTGACCCGCTCGATTCAACTTCAAGAATTTTATCTCCCGAAGTTGTTGGAAAAGAACATTACGATACGGCTCAAAGAGTTAAAGAAATTCTTCAGAGATATAAGGAGCTTCAGGATATTATTGCAATACTCGGCATGGATGAACTTTCCGATGAAGATAAACTTGTTGTTCAGCGTGCAAGAAAAATACAACGGTTTTTATCGCAACCCTTCCATGTTGCAGAACAATTTACAGGAATGCCCGGTGTGTTTGTAACTATTGAAGATACAATCAAAGGATTCAATATGATTATAAACGGCGAAGTTGATGAATATCCCGAAAATGCATTTCACATGGTCGGCACTATTGAAGAAGCAATTGAAAAAGGAAAACGCTTAATCGCAGAAGCAAAATAGTTCAATCAATAGTGAACAGTAACTGAAAACTTTAAACTGATTTTATGTTTTTAGAAATAATTTCTCCCGATACAAAATTATTTTCAGGCGAAGTGAGTTTGCTCCAGCTTCCCGGTATTGATGGCTCTTTTGAAATACTTAACAAACATGCTCCTTTAATTTCAATTTTGAAAAAAGGAAAAATAAAAATTATTGACAGCGAAAAGAAAAATCAGTTTTTCGAAATAAATGGAGGTGCTGTGGAAGTATTGAAAAATAAGGTAATTGTGCTTGCCGAATAATTAGTATATAAAGTCGTGAAAATCTAATAAATTCAAATAAATAAGCCACAGATTCACTGATAAAATGATTAAATCTGAGAATCTGTGGCAATTTTTAATTTTATGTAAACATACGGATTAATTAATAAAATTCTTGAAAACCGACCGAATAATATTAGGAATTGACCCGGGAACAAATATAATGGGTTACGGCATTATTCAAATTGCCGGTAAAAATGTTGAAGTGCTTTCTCTTGGTGTTCTTCAACTCAAAAAATACGATGACCATCACATAAAACTTCAGAAAATTTTTGAAAGAACATTAAGTTTGATTGACGAATACAAACCCGATGATTTGGCTATTGAAGCACCTTTCTTCGGAAAAAATGTTCAATCAATGCTTAAACTCGGCAGGGCACAGGGTGTAGCAATTGCAGCAGCTTTGTATCGTACAGTTCCGACTTTTGAGTATTCACCGAGAAAAATAAAACAATCAATCACAGGCAAAGGAAATTCAACAAAAGAACAAGTTGCATATATGCTGAAAAATTTATTGAATATAAAAGAAATGCCCGAATTTTTAGATACTACCGATGCACTTGCAGCAGCCGTTTGTCATTATTTTCAAAATAGAATTACCGAAAAGAAAAAATCTTATACTGGCTGGAAAGCATTTATAACAGAGAATCCGGAGAGGTTGAAAAAATTGTAAAATTAGCCTAAAATCCTTCAAAGGTTTGTAACCCTTGAAGGGTTTTAAAAATAAGCATAACAAAAAACCATGAAAAAATTCTTCTTCATTTTTTTTATAGCAATTTCATTTTTCAAGCCAATTTTCGCCGATGATGAAATGTGGCTGCCGCTCATATTGGAGCAACTCAACATGTCGGATTATCAGAGCAGAGGATTAAAACTAACGACTGAAGATATATACAGCATCAACAACTCGAGTTTAAAAGATGCGGTTGTATTGTTTGGCGGCGGTTGCACCGCATCTGTTATTTCCGAAGAAGGATTAATTATTACAAATCATCATTGCGGATACAGTCAGATTCAGGCAAACAGCACTGTTGAAAAAAATTATCTAAAAGATGGTTTTTGGGCAGCAAATCATAATGAGGAAATACAGGCAAAAGGATTAACAGTAACTTTTCTTGTAAGAATAGAAAATGTTACTCAACAGGTTCTTGCTGACGTTACATCAAATATGAGTGAAACCGAAAGAGGAAAAATTGTTGATGGTGCTATAAAAAAAATTGAAGCGGAAGCAGTAAAAAATATAAATTACATTGCAAAAGTAAAACCATTTTCTTACGGCAATGAGTACTATCTTTTTGTGAGCGAAGTATTCAAAGATATTCGTCTTGTTGGTGCACCGCCCGAATCTATCGGCAAATTCGGAGGTGAAGATGACAATTGGATTTGGCCCCGCCATAATGCCGATTTTTGTTTTTTCAGAATTTATGCAAATGCAGAAAATAAACCTGCCGATTATTCCGTAAATAATGTTCCTTATAAACCTAAAAAAAGTATAACAATTTCAGCCAAAGGAATTAAAAAGGATGATTTCACAATTGTACTTGGTTATCCCGGCAGGACAACGGAATATCTTACTTCTTACGGTGTCGAAATGCTTTCAAAATATGAAGACCCGTCAAAAATAAAAATCAGGGAAGTGCGTCTATCAATTATGGATGAATATATGAAAACTTCGGAAAGTATTTATCTTCGTTATGCTCATAGATATGCAAATATTGCAAACGGCTGGAAAAAATGGATGGGCGAAAATAAAGGAATTATAAAATATGATGTTGTTGGCAAGAAAAAACAACTTGAGCAAAAATTTATTCAATGGGCAAATGAAAACGAAAACAGAGAAAAAACTTACGGGGAATTGCTGAATGATTTTGAATTGATTTATAAAAAACTAACACCGGTGAATCAGGCAAGCATTTATTATAATGAAATAGCTGCTTCAATAGAAATTTTCAAATATGCAAGCGGGCTCAATAATCTTATAAATAAAAGTCAGGATAAAAATATTTCAAAAGAAGAAATAAATAAAATAACAGAGCAATGTAAAAACGATGCAAAAAAGTTTTTTACCAATTATAACAAATCTTACGACAAAAAAATGTTTGAAGCATTAATAAAATTATATTATGAAGGACTTGATAAATCTGTTCGTCCCGAAGTTCTCGAAATTATAAACACAAAATTCAACTGTGATTATAAAAAGTATGCTGATTATATTTTTGAAAATTCTATTTTTACTTCTGGGGAAAAAATTACAAATTTTTTAAACAAATATAAACCGTCAAAAGCATCAAAAATACTCAATGACCCGATATTTAATTTGTCGATGAAACTCAATGACAATTATTTTAAAAATATTTTACCGCCATTTCAGGAATTGAATATAAAAATTGACAGTTTGCAAAGAGTATATTTTAAAGCACTTTGCGAAATGCAGCCCGATAAAAAACTATATCCCGATGCAAATTTAACCATGCGTGTTAACTTCGGAAAAGTTGATGATTATTATCCGAATGATGCTGTGCATTATCTTTATTGCACAACACTTGACGGAGTCATGGAAAAAGAAGATACATCAAGAAAAGGATTCAGTGTTCCAGAAAAATTAAAACTTTTGTACAAGAACAAGGACTATGGAAAATACGGGATTAACGGAACAATGCCTGTTTGTTTTATTGCTTCAAATCACACTGCCGGCGGCAATTCGGGAAGTCCTGTTTTAAACGGTGAAGGAAAATTAATCGGTATAAATTTCGACAGAAACTGGGAAGGCACAATGAGCGATGTAATGTACGAACCGAAAATATGCAGGAATGTTGTTGTTGATGCTCGGTATATTTTGTTTATTGTTGACAAATATGCTGGTGCAAATAACTTATTAAATGAAATGAGAATTACTGAAAATTGATTTATTTTTGTCAAATTAAATTTCATAAAAAATGAAAAATAAAATCAAACTAATCCTAATTACAATTATGGCAAACTTACAAATTATAAATGCGCAGGACATAATTTTACCAAAGCCCGATACAACAGGCGGAAAGCCATTAATGGAAGCATTTAAAAAACGTTCAAGCAACCGTAGTTTCAGCAGCAAGGATTTGTCGCTGCAGGAATTATCAAACCTGCTTTGGGCGGCTGACGGAATTAGCCATGCAAACGGAAAGCGAACAGCACCAAGTGCAAATGCCAAATACTATATAAGCATTTATGCAGCTCTCAAATCGGGTGTTTATTTGTATGATGTAACTACTCACTCTTTAAAACAATTATTTAAAAATGATATTCGTGAAAAAACAGGTACTCAGGATTTCAATAAAATTGCCCCTGTTAATTTAATTTACGTTGGAGAAGGCTCGAAGTTTGGAAAAGCCGATGAAACGCGTAAAATGCTTTATTACGGGGTTGACACCGGCTCTATTGCCGAAAATGTTTATTTGTATTGTGCTTCTGCAGGTCTCAGCAATGTCATTAAAGGTATGTTCGACAGGGAAATGCTCACAAAAGAACTGCAGTTAAAAGACGACCAATACATAACATTTACACATGCTGTAGGATATTCCGGGGAATGATTCCAGAATCAGTTTTTCAGCAAAACGTATATGCCACATTTGCGAAAAAATTCCAGATTGTAACTATTGCTATTGCAAAAAGTTTTGAAAGGTAAAAGTGGCGGTTATACTTGCTAACAAGTATCCACAGAATAAGCATATTTATTCCAAGTCCGATTATTGAAATAAACAAAAATTTGGAATACTCAACAACTATATCAGGATTTCCACTGTGAAATGTCCACCATCTGTTCAGAAAGTAATTGCTTGTTGCAGCTATTGTAAAGCCCGTTGCATTAGAAACGTATTTCTGAATTTTAATAATTTCTTTACATAAAAAAGTGATTCCGAAGTCAATGAAAACACCTGTAAAACCCACCACACAAAACCGAATGAATTTAAAAACGAAATCCTCACTAAAATTAATAGCTGTCATAAAATCAATTTTTTCAGGCACTTTTTCAGGAAACAAAAATATTTATTTTTTTCTTTTAAAATAAAAAAATAATTTTGTCCGGTTCAGTTTATTAAAATAAATTCAAATATATAACATATTGTTAACATACAAAATCGGCATAACGCTAATTCCCGGAGTGGGTGATATTACTGCAAAAAAATTAATTGCTTATTGCGGAGGAATTGAAAATGTTTTTAAGGAAAAGAAAGCGCATTTGGTCAGAATTCCCGGAATAAGTGATATTACGGCAAAAGCTATAATCACTCAGAATATCCTGAAAAGAGCCGAAGAAGAAATACGGTTTATTGAAAAATACAAAATCACTCCTTTGTTTTTTCTTGATAAGGATTATCCTGAAAGATTAAAAAACTGCTCTGACAGTCCGGTAATTCTTTATTATAAAGGCAATGCTTGTCTGAATGTTCAGAAAACACTTGCAATTGTCGGTACCCGTAAAGCCACTGAATATGGAAAAGAAATATGCAAAAAAATTATCGAAGAATTGAGTTCTCTTGATGTATTTATTGTCAGCGGGCTTGCTTATGGAATTGATATATGCGCACATAAAACGGCTCTTGAAAACAATCTGAAAACCGTTGCTGTGCTTGGTCATGGACTCGATATGATTTATCCTTCGGTACATAAACCAGTTGCAGAAAAAATGCTCAAGAATGGTGGCATATTAACCGAATTCATTAGTAAAACAAAGCCGGATATTCCGAACTTTCCGAAGAGAAACCGCATTATTGCCGGCATGGCAGATGCAGTGCTTGTTATTGAAACAAAAGAAAGAGGCGGTTCGTTAATTACCTCGGAAATTGCCAATAGTTACAACCGCGATGTATTTGCTGTTCCCGGGCGAATAAACGATGAATATTCAAGAGGATGCCATTATCTCATAAAAACAAATAAAGCCGCTCTTGTTGAATCTGCACGCGATATTATTTATTTCATGAACTGGGAAGACAAACAAAATAAAAAAGGAAATATTCAAAAAAAATTATTTGTTGAAATGTCAGATGATGAAAAAATAATAATGAACTTCCTGAATGAAAATGAAAGCTTGCCGATTGATGCTATATGTTATAAAACAGAACTCGGTCATGGCAGGATTTCAGCAGCATTATTAAATCTTGAGTTCTCTGGGCTTCTGAAAAGTTTGCCGGGAAAGATTTATAAACGAATTTAATTCTCCTTTTAAACATATCTTTCTTTCTGCCTTTAACTTATTTATCAATACCGTTTACTTGTTTCTTTATACCTTATACTGATTACTGATTGAATATAGTTTGTTTTTATCGTAATTTTAATAATAAAACTTTAAAAATAAAATAGCCATGAAAGCAATAGTATTAATAAGAGAAAATTTTTACTGGTTTGTTTATACTGCTTTCTTAATTATTTTGGTTGTTTTTTCATACATTTATTAAAACAACTTAAAAACAAATGAGAGCAGTTTATAGGTGATAAAGTAAATACTTTATAATAAAAATTATAAAAGTGTTATAACTGAATTTTGTTTGTATTTCTTTGCTTTAATATTTTTGAGAGTAAAAAAATTAATCAAAACTCTTCCACGTCAATAATTTTATAGAGTTTATCATTTCTTCTGACGAGTTGTGGAACCGGAATAGAACAAATATCTCCCTTTACGGTTTTTTTAACTTTTTTTAAATTCGCTCTTATTTCCTGAATTTTTAATTCAGCAACACCTGTGGTTTGACCTGTGATTATGACTTCATCGCATATATTCAGGAAACTTGTTTCAATTTTAACCTCAGCAACCTTAAGTTTTGAAAAGTAATTTGTGATTTTCCCGACATATATTTTTTGTTTTGTAGCTTGCGAGCCGTAGCATTCAGTCCAATCCCCGAGTTTTTTTCCCAAATAGTAGCCATCCCAAAACCCGCGATTGTAAACAGTTCCTAACTTTCCCATCCATCTGTTAATTTTATCCTGCTCATAATTCCCTGCGAAATAAGCATCAACCGCCTCGCGATAACATTGTGTAACTGTTTTTACATATTCAGGTGAACGACCTCTTCCCTCAATTTTTAATATTTTTACGCCTGCCTTAATGATTTTGTCAATGAAACCTATTGTGCATAAATCTTTAGGCGACATTATATATTGGTTGTCAATTTTAATTTCCACGCCTTCGTCAGCATCGGTTACAAAATATTTTCTGCGACATGGCTGTATGCAGGCGCCCCTGTTTGCCGATGAACCCTGAGTATGCAAACTCAAATAACATTTGCCTGATATTGCCATACATAAAGCACCATGTGCAAAAATTTCAATCTTTACAAGCTTTCCCGAAGGTCCTTTTATTTTTCTTTTTTCAATTTCTTTGATAATTGAAGCAATTTGTTTTAATGACAATTCTCTGGCAGTTACCATCACATCTGCATATCTGGAATAAAATTCAACAGATTCAATATTCGAAACATTGCATTGAGTGGAAATATGAACTTCCATTCCAACTTTGTTTGCATAATTTATTGCCGACTGGTCGGATGCAATGATTGCATTTATTTTATTTTTTTTTGCAGCATCAATTATGGCTTTCATTTGTTCAATTTCGCTATCATAAATTATTGTATTTACGGTAACGTAAGATTTTACTTTATTTTTCCTGCAAGTTTTTGAAATTTCTTCAAGGTCTTTAAGTGTAAAATTTATTGATGACCTTGAACGCATATTAAGATTTTCGACACCAAAATAAACCGAATCGGCTCCGGCTTGTATTGCAGCCATGAGCGATTCATACGAGCCAACCGGCGAGGTTATTTCCGGTTTGAGTATTGGTTTTTGAGGTTTTATTTTCAAAATATATTTATTTTAACTGCAAATTTACAAAAAAACAACCGTGCAGATTTAAAATTAATTTTCAGATTTGCACGGTAAAATTTTAAAATACTTTTTTAAAATATTTCTATAGAGTTAATTTTTACAGCAACATCAACCTGTACGCATCAAGTTTAATAAAAATAAAAAGTAAAATTGTAAAAGCCCAAAGTGAAGAGCCGCCGTAACTAAAGAAGGGCAGTGGTATCCCAATAACAGGAACTATTCCGATTGTCATTCCTATATTCACAACAATATGAAAAAACAACACCGAAGCCACGCCATATCCGTATATTCTGACGAATGCCGAACGTTGCCTCTCGGCAACGAAAACAATCCTGACAATCAGCCCGAGAAATAAACCAATAACTATAATACTTCCGACAAACCCCCACTCTTCACCTACTGTACAAAAAATAAAATCGGTACTTTGTTCGGGAACAAAATCAAATTTTGTTTGTGTGCCTTGCAAAAAGCCCTTTCCCAGAAATCCTCCGGAACCAATTGCGATTTTGGATTGATTAACATTATACCCTACACCTTTAGGGTCAACTTTTTTGCCAAGAAGAACATTTATTCTGTCTTTTTGGTGTGATTCAAGGACATCATTAAAAATATAATCCACACTGAAAACAAATCCTACACTCAATACCAACACAAAAGACAAATACATTATTATTTTTTTTGCTTTTCTGAATAATAAATATATCAGTATTAAAAGGCACCCGATTATTGAACTCAGAATAAATTTATCAATGAGTAAAGTCATCAGAAAAAGTGTAATGATAAGTAAACCGAGAAGTAAAACCACATTACCTGTTAAACCTTCCCTGTAAAATATAAGGAAAAACGCCATAAACACCAATGCAGAGCCGGTATCATTCTGAAGTATAATAGAGATTAATGGTATTCCCAATAAAACGCCGAGCATAAATTTTGTTTTAGTGTCTTTTAACTTTATATCAAAAGAACTAAGGTATCTGGCAATAGCAAGATTTGTAGCGAATTTCGCAAACTCTGCCGGCTGAAGTTTAAATTCACCTATCTGAAACCATGACTGGGCACCGGAAGTTTTGTTTCCTAAAAATAAAACTGAAATAAGAAACAACATTGCCAAACCATAAATGATATAGGCAAAAGCCGAATAAAATTTTCCATCAATAATCAGAATTACAAGTGCAATAAATAAAGCCGAACCAATCCATATAAGCTCTTTTCCATACTTCTGTGACATATCCATAATGTTTTTACGCTCCTCATTGTAACATGAAGCGTATATATTCAGCCATCCGATAAAAACAAGCAACAAATAAATTATTATCATCAGCCAGTCAATGTTCTGAAATATGTGTTTCTGTTCTCTCATTTAGTATAAAAAAATAGCTGAACTGTTTACAATTCAAACGGGAAAATCGTTTCAAAAATTCATTTGCTTTATCAAACACAACAAAAATAAGAAAATACATTTACATATAGAAAGATAAAATCAAACAAAAAGGACTGTTTCAAATGAAGCAGTCCTTTTTTTATTTATGAAATATTTGAATTATTTTTTCGGGATATTTTTTAATGTTTCAACTAAATAATTCCAGAATTTTCCAACTGATTCAATTTGCACTCTTTCATCGGGTGAGTGAGGAGAGCGGATGGTTGGTCCGAAAGAAATCATATCCCAGTTTGGATATACACTGCCAAGCAAACCACATTCCAGTCCGGCATGAACAGCATTAATTGCCGGAACATTACCGTATAGTTTATTATAAACGTCTTTCATCACCTGAAGAATAGGAGAATTAACATTTGGTTTCCATCCCGGATATGAGCCCGATTGCACCACTTCTGCTCCGGCAAGAGTGAATACACTTTTGAGCATTGCAGCTATATCTTCTTTTTGTGATTCAACGGAACTTCTCTGAAGAGTTTCAATACAAACAGCGTTATTTTCAGATTTAACAATTGCAAGATTGTTTGATGTTTCAACTAAACCAATCATGTCAGCACTCATTCCAAAAACTCCATTAGGACATGCATAAATGGCATTCAGGAATTTTTGCTGCGATTGCAAATCCATAACAGCATCGGGAAGATTGGTAGTTTCAACTAGAAAAACTACTTCGGGGTCGGTAGTTGCCAATTCATTTTTAACGATTTTTTCAAATTCTTTTACAAATTTTGCAAAGGCATCTTTTTGATTTGCAGGAAGCACAATTGTTGCAAATGCTTCGCGTGGAATTGCATTTCGAAGTGTTCCTCCGTTTATTTCGGCAACTCTCAAACCAAATTTATTTGCACTTTCAAAAAGAATACGGTTAATGATTTTATTTGCATTCCCTCTGCCAAGATTAATATCTAATCCTGAATGTCCGCCTTTTAATCCTTTAACAGCAATTTTAAATGAAGTCATGCTTTTATCAACAGGTTCTTTTTTGAATGGAAGCTTTGCCGAAGTATTAATACCACCGGCACATCCTATAAATAATTCACCATGGTCTTCCGAATCAAGATTTAACAAAATATCTCCTTTAAATAAGCCCGGTTTTAATTCAAACGCGCCTGTCATTCCTGTTTCTTCATCAACTGTAATAAGACATTCAAGTGGTCCGTGTTCAATATCTTTTGCTGCCATAACTGCGAGCGAAGCAGCCATTCCTATTCCGTTGTCAGCACCAAGCGTAGTTCCGGTAGCTTTAACCCATTCACCTTCGATACGAGGTTTTATAGGGTCTTTCTCAAAATCATGCGGAATATCGCTGTTTTTTTGTGGTACCATGTCAAGATGACTTTGCATAATTACACCTTTTAAATTTTCTTTTCCGGGTGTAGCGGGTTTTCGTAATATAACATTCCCTGCCTGATCGGTAGCTGCTTCTATGCCGTTATTTTTTGCAAAATCAAGAACAAATTCAGCTAATTTTTTTTCATGTTTTGATGGATGAGGAACATTACAAATTTCCTCAAACAAGTCCCACAAAGGTTGTGGTTTTAGGTTATTTAAAACTTTTGCCATTTTTTATTTCTCCTTATTGTTTTTAAAATCATTAAAATTTATAAATTTATTTAAATATAATTGTGTTAAAAATTTTGTCACTCTCTCTTCAACCGGATTGATTTTTTCGCCAAACTTTTCATTCAATTCATTACATATTGTGTCAACTCTATTTTTACCGTCGAGCATTAACCATGTGGCAGAGCCAAGTTCATCAAGTTTTAAATTAATATATTTGTTTTTCATTATTGATAAAAAATATTTACTCCAGAATTTACTTGTAAAGCGAGGTACTAAGACAGTTACCAAACCATCTTCTTCTATTTTGTGATTATGAATAGTATGAGGTATTAGCTCAAGATAATTAATATTTGTTTTATTTTTTTTACTAAAAATACTCATAATCGTTTTTTGATAAAAGAGATTATCCAAACTCTGACAGAGTCGTAAGACCTGTCAGAGTTTAGACAATAAAAGTATTATAATTACTCAATTAAAAATTAGCCGTTGGAGGAGCAGGTTCATCTGGTCTTCCTGCATTTTTAATAGGTATTCTCACCAAAACGAATCCGATAATTATTAAAACCAATATGCTAACTAAAAATGATGGGTTCTTGAAAATAACAGGTAAATCAATTCTTAAGAAATAGAAAAGTGCAAATACCAATCCCATAATTGCTTCACCGGCAATAAAGCCCGCAGCAAGTAACACGCCTGTGTTTTCAACTCTTGCTTTTTGCGCTTCATTATGTTTTTTCCTGTCATTATAAAGTTCAACAATACCTTTAATAACGCCACCAAGGAAAATAGCAAAAGTAGTTTCAAGCGGCAGATACATACCAACACTAACAAGCATAGGGCTTTTAACCTGCATTAAAATAAATCCCAATCCCATCATCATGCCGACAATTATAAGAGGCCACGCCATTTGTCCGCCAACAATACCTTTTGAAAGCATTGCCATCAAGCTTGCCTGTGGCGCCGATAAATTTTTGCTTCCGAAACCGCCTTCATATCCTTCTTTTACACCTTTTGCAATATCACCTTCATTTAAAATTATTAAAACTCCAAACATCACACAGCCCGCAAGTACAACCCCTAATATATCACCAATCTGCATTTTCCAAGGAGTACCGCCAAGAATATGTCCGGCTTTCAAATCCTGCAGCATTTCACCTGCAACAGCAGCAGAAACGCAAACAATTGCTGCAACTCCCAGAACTGCTGCAACACCTGCCTGACCTTGCACACCAAGAGCAACAAGAATTAAGGCAGTAACAACTAACGCAGTTAAAGTTAATCCGCTGATAGGATTATTGCTCGAACCCATAATACCTACAAGATATCCGGAAACTGCACCAAAGAAAAATGCAAGAATTATAAGTACCGTAGCAGCAGCAAATGCAACAATGAAAGAAGTATCAAAAATAAAGAATGTTATACAAAATGTGGCTATTGCAACACCGATAATACCGAGCATAATCCATGTAAAGCTAATATCTTTTTCGTTTCTTGGAGTTACTTCCGATGTGCCGGCAGCAGCTTTTTTTACATCTCCTATCGACCTTACGATACCTGCTGTCAAACTCTTCCTCATTTTAAACAGTGTAAAGCCCGCACCCATTAACATACCGCCAATTGCGATGGGACGAACAATAAACCTCCATATCTGACTCATTTGAAATGAAGGGTCATTAACTTTATTTAATGCTACATCCATTGTCAGAGAAGCATCTTTTGACATGAGGTAAGCCGCCCATGCGTTAAAATCAAGAGAAGGTCCTAAAAAATAAAGAATAATCGGAGCTAAAAGACCCCAAGCTATTAATCCTCCACTGAAATTCAAGGAAGCAAGTTTTGGACCTATTATATATCCAACACCCATGTATGCGGGACTGATTCCGGGAGAGCTAAGCAATAAGCCACCTTTACCGCTAATAGTTGTTCCTGTAATTGTTTGTTTCGAGAAAACAATAAATTTTTCCCATGAAGCAGCAAAGAATTTTAAATCACCAAGAATTTTAATCACTGCGCCGCCGAGCATTGCACCAAAAAGGAATTTTGAACCTCCGCCGGTATTACGTCCTGCTTTGTGAATTTCAGCAGCAGCAACTGATTCTGGAAAAGGAAGTTCGTGGTCTTCTACCATCACTCTTCTAAGCAAGGCAACAAACATAATTCCAAGAACACCACCGCTAATCAAAATAAGAGTTGAAGTAAGATAATGACCGGGAGTAAAGAACGGACGCCAAATTCCGGCAACAAAAAATCCCGGCAATGTGAATATTGCTCCGGCAGCAACTGATTCGCCTATTGAGCCAACTGTACGGGCAATGTTTTCTTCAAGAATACTGCCTTTCATTGCTTTTAAAATAGCCATTCCAATAACGGCAGCAGGATAAGTAGCAGCAATAGTCATACCGGCTTTCAATCCAAGATATGCGTTAGCTGCACCAAGAACCACCGACATTATAAGACCTATAATCAATGCTCTTAATGTAAATTCAGCCATGTTTGTTTCGGGTGAAACAAAAGGCACAAATTTCTTTTGTTCTGAAGTATTTTCCATAAGTATAAATTTTTAATTCTTAAATTAATATATGGCAAAAATAAAATAATTAAAATGTTTTACAAACTTTTTTATCAATACATATCTTATTGTTAAATTATTAATAATAATTGGGGACATTTCGACATTCGTTATTCATTATTTTTAAAAAATATCGAACATCGAATACCGAATGTCGAAGTTTGTCAATTATTAATTTGGCGCCACTCTACATCCTGTATGGCACATCAATTCCCAGTAGTTTCAAAGATGATTTAATAACTTCTGCTATAAATGCAGATAATATTAATCTGAAATTCATTGAGGATTCGTTTTCGGCTTTCAGAATCGGATAATCGTGATAAAACTGATTATATTCTTTTGCAAGAGTATAAGCATAATTTGCAATTACAGCAGGACTGTATTCTTCTGCCGCTTGTTTTATTATTTGCGGAAAATAATAAATTAATTTTATAAGTTCTTTTTCTTTTTCGTTCAGAGCAATACCCTGAGCAAGAACCGGCTTAATTTCCATGCTTTCGCTTTTTCGTAGTATTGATTGTATGCGGGCAAAGGTATATTGAATGAATGGCGCTGTATTTCCATTAAAATCAATAGATTCGTCGGGACTGAACAACATATTTTTTTTCGGGTCAATTTTCAAAATAAAATATTTCAATGCACCCAAACCAATTTTACGATACAAATCCTGTGCTTCCTCAAAACTCATTCCTTCAATTTTTCCTAGTTCTTTTGTTATATTCCTTGCAGTTTCGAGCATTTCATTAATTAAGTCATCAGCGTCTACAACTTTTCCTTCTCTTGATTTCATTTTTCCCGATGGCAATTCAACCATGCCATACGACAAATGAAATATATTATCAGCCCAGTTGTAACCGAGTTTTTTCAAAATAATTTTAAGTATTGCAAAATGATAATCCTGTTCGTTTCCCACGATATAAATCATTTTGCTAAGATTAAATTCATTTGTTCTTTCCAAGGCGGTTCCCAAATCCTGTGTAATATAAACCGAAGTTTTGTCGGCACGCAGCAGGAGTTTTTCATCATATCCGTCGGCAGTAAGGTCAATCCAAACCGAGCCGTCTTCTTTTTCAAAAAACACTCCTTTTTTCAATCCGTCTTCAATAATTTTTTTTCCGGTAATATAAGTTTCCGATTCGTGATAAACTTTATCGAAGCTGATGTCAAGAGCAGTGTATGTCTCTTCAAAGCCCGCATAAACCCAATTGTTCATTTTTCTCCAGAGATTTATTGTGTCTATATCTCTATCTTCCCATTTTTTTAAAAGTTCCTGTGCCTGCAAAATCAAACCGGCTTGTTTTTTTGCTTCTTCTTCGGAAATTCCTTTTGCAACAAGTTCATCAATTTCGCTTTTATAATTCTTTTCAAACAATACATAATAATTGCCAACAAAATGGTCGCCTTTGATGTCATTATGCTCGGGAGCATCATCGCTTCCCCATTTCTGCCATGCGAGCATGGTTTTGCAGATATGTATTCCGCGGTCGTTTACAAGATTTGCTTTAATAACTTTAGAGCCGTTTGCTTTTAAAATTTCCGATATTGAATGTCCAAGAAAGCAATTCCGTATGTGACCAAGATGTAATGGTTTGTTGGTATTTGGCGAACAGTATTCAATCATTATGGTTTCTTCTTTTTTTGTTTTTGAAAAACCATAATTTTTTTCTTTATTATTATCTGCAAAATATTCAAGCCAGTAATTATCGTTGATTTTTAAATTCAGAAATCCTTTGATTACATTGAAATCCGAAATTTCACTCAAATTATTTTTAAACTCCGTTCCTATTTCTTCGGCAATTTTTTCGGGACTTCCGCCAATAATTTTTGCAAACGAAAAAACAACAAGAGTAATATCGCCGTCAAATTCTTCTTTTGTTTTTTGAATAAAATTTTCAGATACTTCAATATCTTTATTGTAAAGCTTTTTAATTATTGCCGCAACATTTTTCGAAATAATTTCCTCTATTCTCACCATTTTGTTTTTTAATAAATTTCGGGGCAAATGTAATAAAAAATAAAAATGCCACAGATTTACAGATTTAAAAAATATCGAATGTACAAATTATTGACTCGGCTCGGTACATTGATGTATTGAAATTATTTCGTTTCTGATATAGTAATATCTCATAAATATAAAAACCCTCCCCGCAAAACGGAAAGGGTCTTATAAAATTCGGCGACGACATACTCTCCCACAATAAATGCAGTACCATCTGCGCTGGTGGGCTTAACTACTCTGTTCGGAATGGGAAAAGGTGAACACCACCGCTAAAGCCGCCATAAGATTTTTGGTTTCATAATTGACATTTAATTGAAAGAAAACACTTAATAAAAAATAAAACACGCACATTAGAAAGCTTACGAGTAATTAGTACTGCTCGGCTTTGACATTACTGTCTTTACACCTACAGCCTATCAACGTCATAGTCTTTAACGTCTCTTAAAGGAAGTATAATCTTATGGCGAGTTTCGCACTTAGATGCTTTCAGCGCTTATCTCATCCGAACGTAGCTACTCTGCGGTGCAGTTGGCACTACAACAGATACACTAGAGGTTCGTCCGACTCGGTCCTCTCGTACTAGAGTCAGCACCATTCAAACTTCCAACGCCCACAACAGATAGGGACCGAACTGTCTCACGACGTTCTGAACCCAGCTCGCGTGCCACTTTAATCGGCGAACAGCCGAACCCTTGGGACCTTCTCCAGCCCCAGGATGTGACGGGCCGACATCGAGGTGCCAAACCACTCCGTCGATGTGAGCTCTTGGGAGTGATCAGCCTGTTATCCCCGGAGTACCTTTTATCCTTTGAGCGATGGCCCTTCCATGCGGAACCACCGGATCACTATGTCCTAGTTTCCTACCTGTTCGACTTGTTAGTCTCACAGTCGAGCACCCTTGTGCCATTGCACTCTGCGCACGGTTACCAAGCGTGCTGAGGGTACCTTTGAAAGCCTCCGTTATTCTTTTGGAGGCGACCACCCCAGTCAAACTACCTGCCAAACACTGTTTCCCGCATACACGGGATTAGACTTCTAATGAATAAAGGGTGGTATTTCAAGTTTGACTCCATGAAAGCTAGCGCCTCCACTTCAAAGTCTCCCACCTATCCTACACATCGTTCATCCAAAGTCAATGTTAAGCTATAGTAAAGGTTCACGGGGTCTTTCCGTCCCGTTGCGGGTAAGCGGCATCTTCACCGCTACTACAATTTCACCGAGCTCATGGCTGAGACAGTGCCCAGATCGTTACACCA
>JBAZBZ010000022.1 GCA_041671145.1 Bacteroidales bacterium
ACAATACTTACCGTGCCGATTTTATTTATATTAATTTAATGATTGAAGCAAATATTATTCATGCATCATTTAAAAATAATGTAAAAAAACTTTTGTTTCTCGGTTCTTCGTGTATTTATCCGAAACTTGCACCACAGCCCATAAAAGAAGAATACCTTCTTACCGGTGAACTTGAAAATACAAATGAACCTTATGCAATTGCAAAAATTGCAGGACTTAAACTTTGCGAATCATACAGAATACAGTACGATTGTAATTTTATTTCCGCAATGCCTACAAATCTTTACGGAATAAATGACAATTACGATTTGGAGAATTCACATGTGCTTCCTGCATTAATACGTAAAATGCACCTTGCAAAATGTTTGGAAAATAAAGATTTTGATGCAATAAAAAACGACTTTAAAAAAAGACCTCTCAGAAATTTAGATGTTGCTCAATTAAAAAATAATGAATTAATAGATTTGTTGGAAAAGTATGGCATTATTACAAAAGACAAAACAACTTTAAAAATATGGGGAACAGGAACTCCTTACCGCGAATTTTTAAATGTTGATGACCTTGCCGAAGCATGCGTTTTTCTTATGAATAATTATAACGAAAAAGAAATTATAAACATCGGCATTGGCGAGGACTTGACAATTAAAGAACTCGTTTTTTTGATAAAAGAAATTGTTGGCTTTAAAGGCGAAATTGATTTCGATTCCACAAAACCCGACGGCACTCCAAAAAAATTACTTGATGTTTCTAAAATAAAAAAACTCGGCTGGAAACCTACAATTTCACTTGCTGATGGGATTAAGAAAACTTATGAAACTTATAAAAGTTGATTCATGAACATTCTATTACTTGGTTCAGGAGGAAGAGAACATGCATTTGCGTGGAAAATCGCACAAAGCAAATTACTTTCTAAACTATTTATTGCTCCCGGAAATTACGGAACATCATTGTGTGGAACAAATGTTGACATTAACCCAACTGATTTCGAAAAAATAAAATCTTTTGTTGTTGAAAATAAAATCAATATGGTTGTTGTTGGTTCCGAAGACCCGCTTGTAAAAGGCATAACAGATTATTTTCTGGCAAATGAAGAATTAAAAAATATTTCGGTTATCGGTCCCGGTAAAGACGGAGCAATGCTCGAAGGCAGCAAGGATTTTGCAAAGATATTTATGAATAAATACAATATTCCTACTGCAAAATATAAAAGTTTTCAAAAAGAAAATATAAATGATGCATATAAATTTCTTGAAAGCTTAAAATCACCTTATGTTTTAAAAGCCGATGGACTTGCAGCAGGTAAAGGTGTTGTGATTGTTGATAATATTGCTGAAGCAAAAAACGAACTTAACGAGATGTTGCTGAAATCAAAATTCAGTGAAGCTAGTAAAACGGTTGTTATCGAAGAATTTTTAAAAGGAATTGAACTTTCGGTTTTTGTTTTAACTGATGGAAATTCCTATAAAATTTTACCCGAAGCAAAGGACTACAAAAGAATAGGTGAAGGAGACATCGGGCTGAATACAGGTGGAATGGGAGCAGTATCTCCGGTGCCTTTTGCAAATGAAAATTTTATGCAGCAAGTTGAGCAAAAAATTATAAAACCAACTATTGATGGATTAAAAAATGAGAAAATAAAATATAAAGGTTTCATATTTTTTGGTTTGATAAATGTTGAAGGAAATCCTTATGTTATTGAATACAATTGCCGAATGGGCGACCCAGAGTCGGAAGTGGTGATTCCGAGAATTAAAAGTGATTTACTCGAACTCTTTACAAATGTTGCAAATGAAACTTTAAGTAAAACCGATTTGATGTTTGAAAAAAAAGCAGCAGCAACTGTAATGCTTGTTTCAAAAGGTTATCCCGGTTCTTATGAAAAAAATAAAATAATTTCTTCTTTGGATAAAGTTGACGGAAGTATTGTTTTTCATGCGGGAACAAAACCTGATAATAATAATGTTTTGACAAATGGAGGAAGAGTAATTAGTGTAACTTCAATGGATAAAGACATAAAATTTGCACTAATCAAGTCGTACAGAAATGCTGAAATAATAAATTTTGAAGGAAAATACTACAGAAAAGATATTGGAAAAGAGTTTTTGTATAATTAGCTTCTGTCGAAAAATATATTTTTAGCAGAAACACTTAACGGCAACCCGTAAGCAATTTTTACATCATTACCCATAAGTTTTAGTTCGAGTGCAGCCTGTCCGACCGTAAACATAATTCTATTATCAACTTTATAGTTCATAGCAGTGCTTACTGCCGAACCAATTGTAATTCCCAAATCACCGGTATTGAAAACGCAGGGTATATGTGGATGTTTATCTTTTTCTTGGCAATTTTTAAATCCGCACATTCCGCATTTTTTCAACCCTATAGATTTGATTTTTGTTCCGAAAAGAAGCAATATTTCACAATCAAGAATATTTTTTGCATCGCGAATAAATATGGAATATTCATATTTTTCACCTATTTCATTCATTTTGCCAATAAGTTTTTTTATATCTTCTTTTTCAACAATTGCCATTACAGTATTGTCAATACCTTTCCCTTTTGGTGCGGTTCTGGCTGCAATAAGAATATTTTCTGCAATGTTTTTTATTGCATTTTTTCTTATAGTTTCTTCAAATTTTACAGCCATGATAAATGTTAAGAGATTTTCATTTCTTTGTTCAAAGGAAGAGTGAATTTGAAAGAGGAACCTTTATTTTCTTCACTTTCAACCCATATTTTACCTTTATTTCTTAAAACAAATTCTTTGCAAAGTATAAGTCCTAAGCCGCTTCCCTTTTCATCTTCAGTTCCATAATCGCTGTGATGACCTATTTCAAATAAATTTTCAATGCTGCTTTTCTTTATCCCTATTCCGTTATCTTCCACAGATATCAGAACATCATCATTTTTGCGTTCGGTTATAATTTTAATAAAACCTCCGCTATGTGTAAATTTAATTGCATTTGAAATTAAATTTCTCAGAACCGTATCAACCATGTAATAATCAGCATACACAGTAATATTATCGTAAGCTTTAAAGGTTAGATTAATATTTTTGTTTTTTGCACTTTGACCTAAAAGTTCAATACTGCTATTTACTATTCTTGAAAGTTTGATTTCTTCGGGTTTGAATTCAAGTCGGTTTGTCTGCATTTTAGACCAAAGTAAAAGATTCTCAAGAAGATTGTTGATTCTATGCGCTACTTTATTTAATTGTTCGGTAAGTTCAAGTATTTCTTCTTTTTTCATTTTATCCAAATCTCTTCTCATAATTCTTGCGAAGCTTACGATTGAAGCAAAAGGATTTCTTAAATCATGTGAAATTATTGAAAAGAATTTATCTTTTCTTTCATTTATTTCTCTTAGATTTTCTTCTGATTCAAGTAGTTTTTCATTTAATTCTTTTAATACTTCTTTTTGTTTTTTTAATTTTTCATTTATTTCAATTAATTTTTCATTCGACTTGGCAATATTTTCTTTTTGCTCTTTTAGCAACTTGTTTGAACGTTTTATTATTCTGTAAAAACCAAAACTTAATACCAGTAAAATAAGTGTAGCAATAAATCCGACAAGAAAAAGATTTCGGTATGCTTTTTGTTTTTCAACATTTACTTTGCTCAGGTCATTATTAAATTTCAAAAGCTGATTTTCTTTTTCAAGATTTTCGGTTTCGAAAATTATCTGCATTTTAGTAATTTGTTCAAGCTTTTCTTTATTTAATATTGAATCGAGAAGATTTCCGTATAATATTTTATATTGATATGCATTTTTAAAATCATTGATTGCAAAATAAACGCCGGCAATGTTATTATATGAAATCAATTTCTGTGAAATATTATTTATCTGTTTCGAATATTTCAATGATTGCATAAAATATTCCATTGCTTTATCGTAATTACCGGTACTTTTAAAAACTTCGCCTATGTTGTTAAGGTTTATGACTTCGCCTCCAATGTCATTTAATTGTTCATTTATTGTCAGAGAATTTTTAAATGATTTAAGGGCATTTGGATAATTATTTTGCAAAAAATACACATTTCCGATACTGGAATAAATAACAGAAATATTTTTTATGTCATTTTTTAATTCAAATATTTTAAGCGCTTTTGACAGATATTTCAGTGCGTCATCATATTCTCCGATATCTTTATAAACAGAGCCGATATTATTGAATGTCTTTGCTTGTCCAAGCGTATCTTTTATTTCTTCATATATTTTTAATGCTTTGTTATAAAAATCAATTGATTTGGTGTAATTTTTAAGGTTATCATTTATTAAACCGAGCAAATAGTACGAAAAAGCTGTATTTTCGGTGTTGTTTATATACTGAAGTTTTTGTATGGAATTAAATATATATTTTAAAGCTTTATTGTAATTTCCACCATAAAAATTGCTGAGTCCAAGATTTTGCATTGCTATTGCTTCGCCAAGCATGTATTTAGATTTTGAAGATAATATCAGTGCTTCCTTTGCATAGCTTAATGATTTTTTTAAATCAACAGATGAATATTCATAAGATAGTGTATTCAATAATTTAATTCTATCCGTACCCTTTGCGTTTTTCAGTGTAATTTCAATACTATCAAACTTGTTTCCTGCTACTGCTCTTGATGAACATGAAAAGCTGATAAATAATAATAATATAATTAAATTTTTTAACATTACCATATATCTTAAAAACTCTCTCAATATTACAAAAATATTAAATAAAAATACATTTATTTATCTCTAAGTTTTTTAATTGATGAAATACTTTTCCCGTTTACTGAGGGATTGAGCTTGTATAAATCATACTCGAGCATTAAGGCGTTAAAAAGTTCATTTCCTATTATTTCCTGCCCTTTGCTTGAGAAATGCCCGTCTTTTGAGGCAAGTCGCTTCGAAACCCATGTCAATATTGAGTTGCTGCCTCCCATAATTTTGAATAAATCAAGAAAAGCACAGCCGGCTTTTATTGCTGCATTTTTTTGAGCATCACGAATTTTTGGCAGATAAGGATAAGACATATCTTCGCCATTAATTGTTGTTGCCATATCACCGGCACCTATAACCAAAATACTTGCGTCTTTTGCAGCATTCCTGAATTTCATAAAAAGATTATAATATACTGTTTCAAGCCAATCACATTGTTTATCTGAATATATATAAGGAACAACATTTGCTCCGAATTGAAAAATAATAAGTTTTGTATTCAGCATTTCAATCTGACGGGAAAGATAATCGGAATTTATAAGAAGAAGTCCATCGCCAGAATGACCACGTATAGCATAATTATCAACCTGAACACCGTTCTTGCTATCGATAAGCAATCCATAAAAATCAGGACTGTTGTCGCATATGAATTCCAGACGGAAATTTTGCAAATACAATGGTAATTTGAGTTTTTGAATGTTTATTGATTCGGAAGTTTTCAACGTATCGGTATAAATTTTTTCTCTTGTAGAATTATTATAAACATTTACAATACAATCTTCTAATGAATGTCCGTACATTAATGAAATGTTTTGATAATTCACATAACCTTCAAGATTCAAATCAATAACGGCATTAGGGAAAATCTTATAATTCTTCAAACCAATGGAATCGGCAATATTTGCAATAATGCTGTCATTATTCAATACATATTTTCTGAATTTAAAAACTGTACCGGATAAGCCATAAAAACTATTATAAAATCGGTGATGGAAAACTGTATATCTTGTCCAGTTTTCGCTGTTGTACCTTGTTAAGCTGACATTTTTTGCAATATCAACAAAAGGAACAAAACCGATACCTGAGCCACCAAACTTTTGCTGAAATCGTTTTCTCAGGTAACAACTTATCCTGTCGCCTTCAAGTTGTGAATCACCGTAATGTGCAATTCTTATAATTGCAGTGTCTTTATTATTTGCCAAAGCACTAAAAAAAGCATCAAGCGGTCTGGTTTTAAATACTTCGGGATTAATGAGAAAATCATTTTTAAAATTTACACCAAGATAAGCAAGCAATAATCTTTTCAATATTTTCTGAGGTTTCGAAAAATCATTTGTGAGATAATTATTTATAATGTCTTTGATGATTTTCGTGTTTTCAATAGAATCTTTAGTTAAATGTTTACTTGTTATTTCCTGCGCTATTTTTTCTATTTTCAACGAATCAAGCGGAAGTTTTGAAATTAGATTTATAATATCCTTTTCATTTTTTGATGTATCAGTTTGCAGATATGTGCTGACAATTTTATCTGCTACTTTATTTTCTTTTTTCTTTTCAAAATTTAAAATGTCGTCAATTGAAAGAAATTTAAATTTAAAATTTTTGTTAAAAATGGAAATGTTTATTTCCGGAAATATAGAAGAATAAATCAAAAGCACAATCTCCACTAGTACTATAATTGCAAATATTTTAAAAACATTACTTCTCATTGCAAAGCAAAATATTTTATATTTTAGAATTTATATTTTGAATTAAATCGCCTACATTTTTCATCGCTATTAATTCTTTTAATTTAAATTTAATTCCGAACTCACTTTCTATTGTTGAAATCAAAATCAGATGACTCAAGGAATCCCATTTTTCGACATCTTTCGCAGACATTTCATTAGTAATATTAATACCATTGTCTTTAAAAACTTTTCTGAATATTTGATTTAACTTATCAGCAACTTTATCTTTCATAATTTTTAATCTTTTAAATTTTTTAATCTTTCAATTTTTCAATATTGCATTCCATTAAAATCATCCTATTGGACGGCAATATACTAAGTATTTTTTTATTATCCGAAAATTTTCCCTGCACTATTTCAAACCCGAGTTTTTTATATGCTTTGTATGCATTTTTGTTTGTTTTAGCCAGAATAATCTGTACTTTTTTAAATGAAGAATTTTGGGCAGAATGTTTTTTTATATGTTCTTTAATTAATTCTTTGCAAATACCCATTCCTCTGAATTCATTTTCAACATAAACTGATTCAATCTGCAAACAATTTTTTTCACGTTCAATATGTAAATCTTCAAGAAATTCGAAATTGGCGGCAGCATTGTCGCAACGTTCTTTTCCAAAATAATGAAATAAAATATTTGATTTTATGAATTTACTTTGAACATCGTTTTTGCATTCGAGCCATGAACATATTGCTCCTGCATATTTTCCATCAATCTCGGCAATCAAAAAACCCGAAATGCAGAGTTCTTGTCCTTCTATGTCTTCGATAAGAATTTCTTTTAGAATATTTTTTAATTCGCTTTCGCTTGCACTAAATATGTTGCAGTAACTTATTTTATCGGTTCCGCTCTTTTCGGCTTCAATTATGGCTTTTATAAGAAAATCAATGTCTTTTTCTTCTGCCTTGCGAATTATTATGTTTTTTTTCATCAATTTAATTTAATTAATTCCAATAATACTTTCCTGTTTATTTTTCCATTTGTTGTTAAAGGGAAAACCGGTATTGATGAAATATCAACAGGAAGCATATACTGTGGAATTTTTGATTTCAGATATTCATGAATTTTATTAGTATCATTTTTGTAGTTTTCAACAAATAAATAAATTTCAGTATTTCCGAATTTGTTTACAAGAGGAATTGCGGCAACATTTGCCAATCCTGTTATTTGTCGTACATGATGTTCTATTTCGCTGAGTTCAACACGAAATCCCTGAATTTTTATTTGGTTATCCAATCTTCCGCAATATGCAAAATCACCATCTTTATCAATAAAACAAATGTCTCCGGTCCGGTAAAACTTTTCACTATTTTTTTCTGATTTAAAAAATGATTCATTATTTTTTTCAGGAGCTTTCCAATAACCTTCTGTGAGTTGATTTCCCGATAAACATAATTCTCCTTTTTCTCCATCTGGTACAAACTTTAAATCTTCACCAATAATAATTGCAGAAATATTGTTCATTGGTTTTCCAATGCTGACAATTCCATTGAAAGATTTTTCATCAGAATATTTTTTATTCCAGTTGTAAGTGAGGCAAAAAATAGTTGCTTCAGTGGGACCGTAAACATTTTGAATTAATGCATTTGGAACACATTCCGACCATTCTCCTACAATATCATTATATAATGCTTCACCGCAAAAAAGAGAATATCTGAGTTTTTCGAGTTTTATGTCTTTGAAATAAGAACGCAGGAACGACAAAATTGATGGAACCATCAGGGCAAAAGTTATTTCATGCGTTTCAAGAATATCATAAACACCGGTATATTTAATTCCTTTTGATGAAACCGGATATACACATGCTCCAATGCAAAGCGGAATAACATAACTCATAATTGACAAGTCAAACGTTAAATCGAACATTTGTAAAAATTTATCATTCTCATCAATTTTATAACCCAAAGCAAAGAACGCATCAACAAATGAATCTAATGCTTTTCTTGTAATAGGTACACCTTTTGGTACTCCTGTGCTTCCCGAAGTAAACAATAAATATGCTAATTTGTTTTCTGAAATATTTGAAATGTCGAAGGATAGTAATTTATTTTCAATTTGGGTTGTATCTAATATTTTTAAAGCTTTTAATTTTTCATTGTTTTCAAATTCAGAATTTTTTTCACTTGAAAGTAAAATTTTTATTTCCGATTGTTCAATAATATTAATATTTCTGTCAATAGGATTATTTGGACTTATTGGAACAAATGCATTTCCTGAAAATAAAACTGCAAAAATTGAAGAATAAGTATAAATATCGTCGTTAATAATTATACCAATTAAACTGCCTTTTTTAGTTTCTTCCTTTTCAATTGAATATTTTATATTACTTACTATTTGTGAAAATCCTCTATAA
This sequence comes from Bacteroidales bacterium, assembly GCA_041671145.1. Lineage (NCBI taxonomy): Bacteria > Pseudomonadati > Bacteroidota > Bacteroidia > Bacteroidales > Bacteroidales bacterium. The sequence continues at coordinate 8,774 of JBAZBZ010000022.1, forward strand.
GTATAAAATTTATTATTAATAAAAAAAGCATTTTTTTCAGGAAATCTTTCGCATGATTTTTTTATTTTTTCGAGTGTTTTCAAAATAAAATTTATTTTTTTGAGTATGCAAACTTCTTTAAGCTAACATCTCACATTATTATACCTTTGAATTATTACTTTTTAACTCTTAATTCTATAATTGTTATTTCGGGAAACATACCAAGTCGTCCGGGTATTCCCACGTTTCCCATTCCCCTGTTGACATAAAGATATTGCTCTCCGGCATTGTACAATCCATCCCAGAATTCATATAAATATTTTGCAGGACTCCATTTATATTTTCCGATTTCAAAACCAAACTGAAAAGCATGAGTATGACCGGAAAAAGTAATATCAATGTTTTTATATTTAGGCAGAATTCCTGTATTCCAATAACTCGGGTCGTGTGTTAATAAAATTCTGAAAAGAGCATTTTCAGTTCCCGTATAAGCTGCAATAATATTGCCTTTCCTTGGAAACCTGTGAATATTACCCCAGTTTTCAGTTCCTATAATGGCTATTGTATCTCCTTTGATTCCTATTAGATTGTTTTTATTTAATAATAAATTCCAGTCGAAATTTTTTATTGTCATTTTTAAATCTTCAAGATTTTTTTCTTTTTCTTTTTCTGATTTCCAATGAGAATAATCGCCGTAATCATGATTTCCCAGAATTGAATAAACACCAAGCGGAGCTTTTACTTTTTTAAAAATTTCAACAAACTCTTTTGTTTCTGATGTTTCATAAACAACCAAATCACCAAGAAAAAATATCATATCGGGATGTTCATTCAGCATCGCTTCAATTATATGATTAACAGTACTTTTCATAACAACATTAGAGCAATGAATATCTGAAAACAACGCAATTTTTTTACCATTGAAAGCAGATGGAAGATTTTTAAAATAAATAGTATGTCTTTTTATTTTAAAATTATCATTTCCAAAAAAAATCGAATAACTCAACAAAACAAAAACTGAGATGCCTGTAAACAATGATGTTTTTAATAGGAACCGCAATCTGTTTGTTTTTCCCATTCTGAATTTTCTGTAAACAAAAATTGCTAATCTTCTTAAATCATCAAGAAGCAAAGGAATGAGCATGAATATTTTGGGAATATAAATCAGGATAAAAAAAATAAGAATGGAATTACTTATAATTCTTCCTAAACCGTGATTTGAAAGAATTGCAGCTACATTTAAAATAAAACATAAAGCTGAAATAAACCAGAATATTTTTTTAAATAATTTCTTTGAGTGTTGAAATGACTTTTCAAAAAAATACCGAAATGCATGATAAATGTACAAATCGAACAAAAAGAAAACTATTGCAATAATTGAAAAAGCTATGATAAATTTTGAATACATTGTTTAATTTGGGATTTAGAATTTAGGATTTAAGATTTTTTTACAATTAACAATTCAACAATTTTATTTCAGCAAAAGTTAAATTTTTAGCCATTTGTAGTATAACTATTTATTTTAAAAACAATTTTCCATTATTTTTTCAATTCAGCATTATCCATGAAATTCCGAATTTGAATGTTCGTGAAGGTGATGGATAATGAAGAAAATTATAAAAATCATACCCGTTAAGTCCGGCATTTAAATGTTCTGATTTTACAAAAATTCTTGCGCGCTTTATTTTCGCTATAAAGAAAAAATCAACAAAAGGATAATTTCCTGTTTCTTTTTCATACTGAGGATAAAATATTGAAGTTGCAGGCATATATGAATTTGCATAATATCCCGAGTAATATAAAATATCAATTCCTAAAGAAGTTAGTAAAGCTTTTTTAAACATTTTAAAATTGACATAAAATGAATTTTTTGTAATAAATTCAGGTATTCTGATAATATTTTCGACATCGGAATATTGATAAACCAAATGATTGTCGAAATGAAATTTACCGAGTTTAAAATTTTTAACAATTTCGCTTTTAACAACATTTATTGGTAAGCTCGTTTGATAAGGAAGAGCAAATGCATTAAAACAAATAATTTTTTTGAGCATGTAATAATCAAGTTTCAGAATTAAACTTTTATATGAAAACGACAAGCCCGAATATGCTTTGTTATATTTTTCAAAATTATTGTTCCATGTAAAATGATTTGATTTGTAATGCTGCAAAAAATATTCCGGTGTGGAATTTGAAATGCCGCCGTTTAAAATCACAGCCGAGCAATTTGAAGAGTCCTTGTTAAAATATTTTGCAAGAGTAATTTCTGCATTATAGTCGCCCGCATTATAGCCGTTTATTCCATATTCTCCCTTTATTTTCCAGAATAATTTTTTTTCATTTCCCGAATAAACTGCTAAATCGGAAAAAACATTCTGAAAAACCGTATCAACTCCGGTATATGTTTGAAATAGCTCGAATAACTGATGTTTGCAGCCAACATTTATATTTATTTTTCCGAAAATATTTTTAGAAGAATCCTTTTCAAAAATATTCCAGTTCAGTGAATTTTCGAGTTTAATAATATTTATGGAGTCGAATGTGGAATTTTTTGTTATAAAATAATTTTTATAGAAAATGTTGCTTGTATCGGAATTATCGGAATAAATAAAAGATTTTTCTTCAATAAATAAGGAATGTGAAATTCTTTGTTTCGGAATTACATATTTTTTTTTAGTAGTATCATTAATGAGTTTATATTTTTTTTCAACCGATATATCATAAAATTGTTTTAAATAAAAACTTTTTCTTCTTATTAAATTCTGAGCATCTGTGAGATTAGCGGCATAAAGCATAAAGTCGGTATTCAAACCTTTTTCAAATGCAGTATCATTTACGATACCTCCGTTTTCCTGAATTTTTATTTTATCAAGTATGCCGTTGAACAAAAACTGATATCGCCTGTTTTTTGAAAAATAATGTCCAAACAGCAGAAAATTCGAACAGTCCGTTCTCTGATGAAAAAAGTATCCTGGTGCATTTATAACCTGATAATTTAAACCAACATTAAAATTTCTGCTCAAATTCTGGGTGTGAAAAACATGAAAAATATTTTCTTTTTTCATTCCGTTAACATAATATAATTCGGTAAATGCTTTGTCGGTATTAAAATATTTTACGCTGTCGTTTTTAATGCAGTATATTGAATATGGATTTTTGCCAAAATCAGAATAATCAAAATAATCAAAGGAAAAGCTTAAAGGAAAATAAGGCGAACTAAGATTTCCCAAACTTCTGTAAAAGTTGTCGGTTTTATATACGGGATTAAAAATTTGAATATTTACTAAATCCGTGTCAACTGATTTTAGCTTAACTTTCTTATTTTGCAATGAGTTTTCAAAAAAATATTTTGTTTTGATGGAATCGTTTTTGATTTTTGCCGAATCCTTTTTATCTTTTCCAAGTATAGTTCCGGCAAATAAAAAAAATATTATCGCCAGAAAAAATAATTTTTTAAAAAATAACGGAGTCATCAAATTTCTATATTATCAAAATAAAAGCCAAAATTATGAAAAAAATAATAGAATTCAGCAGTGATTTATAAGCAGTGATGAAAAAATGATATAACTTTGTGTTTTATTTATCCAAAACATCATGAAAAGAAAATTATTTTTTATTTTGTTTTTCCTCTTTATTTTGAATGCTTCTGCACAAAATCAAAATAGTAAAAATACAAAAACTTCTGAAAGCAAGGTAAGTCAAAAAAACATCAAAAGCTCGAAGAACAACGAATACAATCAGAATATGAATGTAGAACTTCAGAAAGAACCTATGTATCCGCAAGGAGAAAAAGCTTTGTATGAATATTTTTATTATAATATAAAATATAGTGACGAAGCTAAAGCAAAAAAGATAAACGGAGAAGTTATTGTTAGTTTTGATGTGGCTATTGACAGCACTTTGAAAAACATTCAAATATTTAAAAGAGTTGGTTTCGGTATTGATGAAGAAATTATTCGTTTACTGAAACCGTTAAAATATGCTCCGGCTATTCAAAATGATGTGCCTGTTAAAATGAATGTTGTTATAACTGTTCCTGTCAGAGCAGACCATTAAATTTGATGATTAACTTTATAAAATTTATTATTCTTTTTACTTTTGCAAACGAACGGGGTATTAGCTCAGTTGGCTAGAGTGTTAGACTGGCAGTCTAAAGGTCAGGGGTTCGACTCCCCTATACTCCACTAAGGCGTGTTCCATAGTAAATAAAGGGTTTTTGGCATTATTTGAAAAGTGTCTCGTCCTAAAAAAAGTTTACAGGTTAATACTTAAATCCTGATATAAATTTACACTCCGGAATTTTGGCGAAAAGTGGACAGTCCACAAGCAAAATTACGGCTTTTCTTTTTTTTATTGCAGAAGTGGATAAATTTGTGTATTTTTGTTCTTCTGACAAAGAGCGCTTTTTTCTTCCTGTACTTTATGTTATAATGTAATTATGAATCGCAAATTACCCCAAGCAGTAAAAATTTGCCTTTGGTCTTATGACACAGATAAGATTAATCTTTCAAATCCCGATGACCGCTTTAGAATCATTCTTAATGTACTTAATCACGGGACAAAAAAAGCGATAGAGTGGCTTTGGGAAAATTTCAACGAGAAAGAAATCACTGAAACTATTAATAACAGCATTAAATCTGAATGGGATAGGAAGTCCCTTAATTTTTGGTCGCTGATTTATCATGCTTCACCTGCAAGAAAAAACCGTTTTTCATAATCTTATGGAAATTCATTGGGATATTCTCGACAATAAAAGAAAATCTATCCTTCCTCTTTTTAAGCATTTTGCAGACGAAGGATTTTATCTTGCCGGAGAAACAGGCTTGGCTCTCCAGATAGGTCATAGGGACAGCATTGATTTTGATTTTTTTAAAAAAGATGATTATGATACTGTTGTCTTAATAAAGAAACTTGAGGCAGTTTTTAAAAATCATAAACTTTCCATTACCCAGCAGGATAAAAATACTGTTTCCTGTTCTATTGACAATAACATTCGGTTAAGTTTTTTTAGTTATAATTATGAACTGCTGAAGCCCTTGATTAGAACGGGCTATTTTGCAATAGCTTCTATTGAAGATATTGCCTGTATGAAACTATCAGCGATTATGAGCCGGGCAGTAGAGAAGGACTATGTGGATTTGTATTTTATCCTGCAAAAAATTTCTTTGGATGACTTACTTGATTACTGCAAGAAAAAATACCGCTCTTTGGATGAGATGATGATATTAAAATCTCTTCCTTTCTTTGAAGATGTGCAAAAAGAACATATTTTATTCAAAGAATGAAGCTTGTAAATAAAAAAGAACTTTTTGAAAAATGGATAGGAGCTTATGATACCCGTTTAAAACCTGCAATTCATATTGGTGATTTTACGTTTTTTGATAAAAATAAATTTGCTAAATGGAAGAAGATGCAATTAAAAACATACGAAACTCTTTGGGGTGGAGAGCCGGCAGGTAATTTACTGACAAACTATCTTAACCCGGAAATATTAACTATTTACACCGATGAAAATAAGCAAAAGCTCATCCCACAATTTGGCTTAATTCCCACTCCCAATGGGAATGTTCGCATCTATAAAAAATTTTGGAAAGATAAATTTGATAGCAAAATAGTTCCGCCTTTACTGGTATATGCAGATTTAATTAACACAGGAGACAAAAGATGCATAGAAACAGCCGGCTATATAAATTTTAGCGATAAATTCGATGCAAAAATATCTATACACGGTTTTCAGGAAGCATATGAAAACTCTGTAATGACAAACATTTCAGGCGAAGAATTAAAAGTTGCATCATTGTCAGGTTTATGTATTCTTAAACTAATTGCTTGGGCAGATAAACCATTTGAAAGAGAAACGGACATTCAGGATATCAGCAATATAATTCAGCATTTTTTCGATATTGAATCAGAAGAGATTTACCGCCAGCATTTGGATTTATTCGAAGGTGATGACTTTGATAAAATGATTGCCGGTGCTCGTGTGCTTGGCAGACAAATCAATAAAACCCTTTCAAGTTCAGTAAAAGTAAAGAAGCTTATAATTGAAATACTTGAGCCAAATATACAAGATGCTGAAAGCAGTAGAATAGGAACAATAATTGCTAAAGATTTAGGCATTACAGCAGAGAAATCTGTATTTATTCTAAAAGAACTGCTTAATGGGTTAAATGATTAATCTCTTACATATAAAACAGGATTAACCAATTACTTTATAATTATGGCAAAAAATTATAAAGAGAATAAAAGAAGTTTTAAGCAAAAAATAAAAAAGCTGATAAAATTAGGTTTATATAAAGCCATATTTTAATTTTGTATTGTTATTTAAATAATAATTGATTGAAAAAACTTATTAATATATTAATATTATTTGTTTTTCTTTTCCAGTTTTTTGGATACTATTTGCTGTTTAAGATTAATCAGTGTTCGATTCGCAGTGAAATGCTTTCGGAGTTGTATATTGACAATAAAAATGTTGAAAAATTAAAAATTCCGTTTGCAATATTTAATAAAGTAAAAATAAATAAAAGCGAAATAAAATATAAAAATAAACTTTACGATATTCAGAAAGTTGAAATAATCAATGGTATAGCTATTGTTTATTGCATAAACGACACACAAGAAGAAAATCTGATTGCCGATTTCGAAAAGTTTACTACTGAAATAACAGATTTTGGTAACACTAACAAGCAAATTCCAAAAGTTTTAAGTAAAATAATTTTCCCTGAATACACTTTTCCTGGAAATTTAGATTTATTATTTAATGCGAATTTGATTCAACTAATTTCTTCTAAATATAAAAATAATCTTTCAAATACATATTTAGAAGTTATTTCACCACCACCCAAATGTTAGATTAATTACTTCCTTATTATTTTTACTTATATTTAAATCTGTTTTATTCTGGTCTTTTCAGAATAATTGGATTTTAATAATTATTTTAATTAACAATTAAATGAATAAAAAAAATGAAAAAATATATATTTATTTTTGCAACAATTTTGTATTCGATTTTTGCGTTTTCGCAAAATATCACTGTGGTTGACAAAATCACACGGCAACCTATTCCCGGTATCGTAGTACATTCCAAAGATTTAAAAGTTTCTGCCACTACAAATGCTAATGGGCAAGTTAACATTTCAGCTTTTAAGGGCAAAGACAGTATTTATTTCCATCATATGGTCTATACAAAAAAAGCATTCAGTTATGCTCAGATTGAAGCAATGAAATTTAATGTGGAGTTAAGTGAAATAACCATATCATTAAATGAGCTTGTAGTTTCAGCCAACAGATGGGAAGAGGAACAAATTGAAATTCCTTATCGTATTGAAAAAATAAACGCTAAAGAGGTTTCGTTCCAGAATCCACAAACATCGGCGGACCTTTTAGGTTCGGGTGGGTATGCATATATACAAAAAAGCCAGTTAGCTGGAGGATCACCAAGCTTGCGTGGGTTTGCTACAAACAGAATAATGCTGGTAGTAGATGGTGTTCGTATGAACAACGCTATTTTTCGTACAGGAAATCTTCAGAATATTATTTCTATTGATGCTGCATCTATTGAAAATACAGAAATACTTTTTGGTCCGGGAGCAGTGATGTATGGTAGTGATGCAATAGGCGGAGTAATGGATTTTCATACTTTGCAACCAAAACTCGCAGATAGTTCAAAAAAACTATTATTTAAAGGAAATGTATTCGGACGTTTTTCGTCTGCCAATACAGAAAAAACATATCATCTTGATTTTAATATTGGACTAAAAAAGCTATCTTTTGTTACAAGTTTCAGTCAAGCAGATTATGGTGACTTACGAGCAGGGACTTATGGTAATTCTTATTTCTTACGACCGGTTTATCAGAAAACAATAAACGGAATTGATTCACAATTAGTAAATACAGATAAGCAATTGCAAATTAGTTCCGGATACAGTCAAACGAACTTAATGCAAAAGATTCGTTTTAAACCCAACGAATCATGGGATTTTGATTATGCAATTCATTATTCTGCAACGTCAGATGCTCCTCGTTATGACAGATTATATTTAGATGGCAACAATGACGGCAAACTTGATAATGCACAATGGTATTACGGTCCGCAAAAATGGATGATGAATCGAATTGGTATTACAAATTCAAAACCAAATAAACTTTATAATCAGTTGCGTTTTGTGGCAGCAATGCAGAATTACGAAGAAAGCCGTCACGACAGAAAATTCAATAATAAAAAACTTCGTAATCAGACAGAAACTGTTGACGCTCTTTCATTCAATCTCGATATGGATAAAAGAATTGGTAAAAAAGCAACTTTATTTTATGGAGCTGAAGTACTTAATAATTCAGTTGGTTCGGTTGCAAATAAAGTGCATATCGAAACAGGAGCAGAAGAACCAACCAACACACGTTATCCTAATGGTTCAACATGGCAAGCATACGGCGCATATACAAGTTTGAAATACAAATTTAATCCTAAATGGATTATGAGTACGGGTTTGCGTTACAGCTATTATATAATTGAAGCTGATTTTGACACAACTATGTTCCCATTTCCATTTACTCATGCTGAAAATAGCAATGGAGCACTAAATGGAAGTTTGGGTTTCGTTTATAGTCCGAATCAAACATGGCAAATGTATATCAATGGGTCAACAGGTTTTCGTGCACCTAATATTGATGACATAGGCAAAGTGTTTTCGTCTGAACCAGGCTCTGTAGTAGTACCTAATACCAATTTAAGTCCCGAATATGCTTATAACGGAGAAATTGGAACAGCAAAAACATTTGGCAATTTTTTGAAGGTTGATTTTGCCACATATTATACATTGCTAAATAATGCACTTGCTCGCAGAAATTTTCAGTTTAATGGACAAGACAGCATAATTTATGATGGAGATATGAGTCGGGTGCAGGCAATACAAAATATTACAAAAGCTTATGTTTACGGTATTCAGGCAGGAGCTGATATCAGTTTCGGTAAAGGAATCGGATTAAGAACTACTATTTGTTATCAGCAAGGCGAAGAACAAAGCGAAGATAGTTTGATTTATTACCCAATATCGCATATTGCTCCGATGTTTGGAAGTACTCATTTAACCTATGAACGTAAAAAGCTTAAACTCGATTTTTATGCGTCATATAACAGCAAAATGGATTATAAAGACCTTCCTTTAGCAGACCGTATCGATAACACTCCTTACGCTAAAGATGCCAATGGTCTTCCTTTTGTTCCCGGATGGTACACATTAAATTTTAAAGTAGCATTTTATTTTAACAAATATTTAGGATTGAATGCCGGAGTTGAAAACATAACAGACCAGCTATATCGTCCTTTTGGTTCCGGAATAAGTGCACCTGGAAGAAATTTTATAGTAACTCTGAGAGCAAATATTTAATTTTTAGGTTATAAGTTTAATGCTGACATTATTTATAAACCCTAATGAATCTTGAACCTTCATTAGGGTTTTGTTAAAAAATAATAAGGATTCAATAAAAATTATTATTTTTGTATAAATAATTTAAATGAAAAAAATAATTTCCATATTATTAATTTGCGGATTCGCTTATGGTATTAATGGATATTATTTGAATTTCAAAATTGAACAAATTCAAATTAAAGAAAACATAAAAAAAGAAATACAAAAACAATTAAAAACATACAATAAAAAGCTGGTAGTATTAAGGTTTTCATTTAACGAATTATTAAAAATAAAATGGATAAAAAAAAACAAAGAATTTTTATATAATGACAATATGTATGACATTGTTAAATCTGAAATTTCTAATGATAAAATACATTATTATTGTATAAACGACCATAAAGAAAAACAGTTAATAACAAATTTTGATAAAAGTGTAAAAGAACAAACCGGTAAATCCAAAAGAACAAACAACTTCAAAAAACAAATAAATAATTATTTTTTCAAGGAAATTACAAACACAGGAATCACAAAAGAAAAATCTATTAATTTTTTTAATTATACAATAGATTATAAATCCGTGTATAAAAATATTTTATCACCTCCCCCCAAGAGCTAAAACAATTTACTTAATTTCCTTTATTAATTAATTTAAGCTATAATGCAATTATTGCATTAGTTTGCTTTATCTATTAACCATAAAATATTTTAATCATGAAATCAAAAACATTAAATACAATAATATTTATTCTTGCATTTACTATTCATGCAATAAGTCAAACGCAAGACAAGCCGAAGAACAATGAATCTAAAATAAAAGACACCATAAAATTAAATGACATTATTATTAACGCCGCAAGGACAGATGTTCCTCTTAAAGAAATACCTGCTTCCATTTCGGTTGTTACAGGCGAGCAATTAAATTCTTTTCAGAAAACTATTGCTGCCGATGAAGCACTGCGGCTTGTTCCTGGAATTAAAGTTGATAACGGAACCGGTGGTTCAAGAATTCACTTGTATATGCGCGGACAGGGTGTATTATCCGAAAGTGGTTTCAGAGGAATACAGGTTCTTATTGATGGAATTCCTGCTAATGACCCGGGTGGATTTTGTCCCGATTTATATGATGTGGACTGGAAAACCGTAAAAAGAGTTGAAGTCATGAAAGGACTTTCTGCTTCACTTTACGGAGGTAGCGCTAATGGCGGTGTTGTTAATATCATTACAAATGATGGAGGTGAAAAACCAATCAATGGTACAATATACGCCACTGCCGGTTCTTACGGGTTCTGGAAAACTTTAGGACAAATTGATGGCACTGAAGGTAATGTTAACTACAGAATTTCTTATTCTCATTTACAAGGCAACGGTTATCGTGCACATCAGGCATTCATGGGAAATAATTTCAGTGAGAAACTCAATTGGACACCTTCAGCAAAAGTAAAAATCACACAACTGCTTATATATACTGATTATTTTAATCAAAACTCAGAAGGTATAAATTTAGGTCGTTACGATACAGTTGGGCACAAAGCTGCAAATACCGATGCCATTCCGTTTAATGAGTTTCATTTAACTCAACGACTTACAGGCGCTACTATAGGCAAATTTGCTATAAGTAAAAATCAGGAAATCCAGTTAAAAAGTTTTTTCAGGTTGAATAATTACAGAGAAACTTCAAATAATGGAGATGACAATAAGCCATTTATTAATCCTGGCGCATCTATACAGTATAATCTTAATATGGGAAAAGAAAAACTTGTGAACCATATCAGCTTAGGCACCGATTTTACATCACAAATTTTAACGGAACACATGTTTGGTGTTGATAAGAATCCAAATCGTACTGATACTCATTTTGGTCAGTCATGCATAGATAAAGATACCATACTGGTAAACCAGATTATTAAACAAAGAGGTGCAGGAGTTTTCTTTATTGATAAACTTGATATTTCCAAAAAGCTTTTTGCAACTTTAAATGTTCGCTATGATTATGTTTATAACCAGCTAATTAATAATGTGCCTTTACCTGATTCTGTTGTAAGAACCTCGGGCAGCAAAGAGTTTCAATCTCCTACTTTTCGATTTGGATTGGCTTATGATGTTTGCAAATCAACCAATGTTTATGCAAACTATGGCACAGGGTTTTTAACTCCCACCAACAATGAATTATATAATAATCCCGCACACTGGGGTGGTTTTAATGAAACCATTAAACCCTCTTCCTCACAGGGCGAGGAGTTAGGTGTAAGAGGTGATATAGGGAAAAGTTTCCACTATGACATAACCGGTTTTATAATTAATTCCACTAACGAATTTTACAGGTATAGCATAGTTGGAAGAGGCAATAATACTGCCTTTTATGGTAATATTGGGAAAAGTAACAGAACCGGATTAGAAACTTATTTGTCTTATTCTCCGGTTAAAGCCATTAAATTGGATGTTGCTTACACTTATTCTGATTTCAAGTATATTTCTCCCGACAGTGTTAAGAACAACAGAATTCCTGAATGTCCTCAGCATATTCTTGCTGCTGAAATTGCTTTCAAATTAACAAAAAATCTTACTCTAACTCTTGGTACTGAATATCAATCAAAATGGTGCATTCAAGTTGACGATTCAGTATATCATCAGTTTTCCGAAAATGGTATTAAACGTGATTCATGGGGTAGGACAGGATTTACTATTTGTAATGTTAATTTGAGTTACAATTTTAAAATAGGAAAAGTAGATACTGAAATCAGTTTGTTTGCGAAAAATATTTTCGATGAACAATATATGGGGTTTACAGAACCTAATAATGGTTCGGATTATAACAGTTATCAACCGGCTCCTGGAAGAGAAATTTTTGCAAGTTTGAGATTAAAATTTTAATTTTATTCAATTTTTTTTAAGAGATTGTTTCAAAAAGCACAAAACCTAACAGGTCTTTGAGACCTGTTGGGTTTAATATCAATAAAATAAAGTATGCAAATAATTTTAAAATATTTTAAAAATTTATCACCTCATCAGATTGAACAGCTTGAAAAACTTGGCGGTTTGTACGCTTACTGGAATGAAAGGATAAATGTTATTTCGCGCAAAGACATTGACAATCTTTATGAGCGTCATATTTTACATTCATTATCGGTTGCGAAAATTTTTAATTTCGAACGTTCTCAGAAAATTCTCGACGTGGGTACAGGCGGTGGATTACCAGGTATTCCTCTTGCCATTGTTTTTCCCGAAGCGGAATTTTTATTGATTGATTCTGTGGGGAAAAAAATAAATATTGTGAACACAATTATTGAGGAATTGAAACTTAAAAATATAAAAGCTGAAAAAACAAGAATGGAAGAGTTAAACGAAAAATTTGATTTTGTCGTTTGCCGCGCCGTATCTGAAATTCCCGTATTGCTCAAATGGACAAAAAACAAAGCCGACAATTTGATTTGCCTTAAAGGCGGCGATTTACAAGAAGAATTAAAAAACGTAAAAGAGAAAAATAAAATTTATGAACTTAAAAATTTATTTGAAGAAAAATTCTTCCAAACAAAAAAAATAGTACACTTAGTTTTGTATAAATAAAAAATTCCCTATATTTGCGGCTCTATTTAAAAAGATTAAACAATGAAAAGAACATTTCAACCCTCGAACAGAAAGAAAAGAAACAAACATGGTTTCAATGAAAGAATGTCAACAGCTAATGGACGAAGAGTTCTGGCATCAAGACGAAAAAAGGGCAGAAAAAAATTAACCGTTTCGGACGAAAAATTGCATAAAAAATAATTTTTGTTTTTTCATAACTCTATATTTCCCTTGTTGATGATATCGGCAAGGGTTTTTTATTTTATAAATTCTGACAGGTCTGACGGCTCCGTCAGGATTTTAATTTAATGCTACATAGTTCTCCATTAATAAATTTTATCATGAGTTACAATCTACGGGTTATTTTTTTTACAATTTTATTTTTCCATTCCGTAAAAGTTCCTTCCGTGATTTGCTTTCGGGCTTCGGCAACAAGCCACATATAAAAACTCAGATTATGAAGAGTTGCAATTTGTGCTGCAAGAATTTCTTTTGCGGAAATAAGATATCGCAGATATGCCTTGCTATATTGTTCATCAACAAAGGAGCTGCCATCTTCTTCAATTGGTGAAAAATCTGTTTTCCATTTTTCGTTTTTGATGTTTATTATTCCGTTTTTTGTTAAAAGCATTCCGTTGCGTGCATTGCGTGTGGGAATTACACAATCAAACATATCAATTCCCAAAGCAATACATTCGAGAATATTATCTGGCATGCCAACACCCATAAGGTAACGCAGTTTTTCTTCGGGAAGAATTGAACATACCAAGCCGGTGGTTTCATACATGATTTCATTTGGCTCACCAACGGATAATCCGCCTATTGCATTGCCTTCCATTTCACATGATGCTACAAATTCAGCCGATTCTTTTCGTAAATCCTTATAAACACTTCCCTGAACAATAGGAAATAAAAATTGCTCATAACCATATTTTCCTGTAGTTTCGTTAAATTGTTTTTTACATCTTTCGAGCCAGCGATGAGTTATGTGCATTGATTTTTTTGCATAATCATATTCGCATGGATACGAATTACATTCATCAAAAGCCATTATAATGTCGGCACCAATGCTTCTTTGAATGTCAATAATTTTTTCGGGAGTGAAAAAATGAGATGAGCCGTCAATGTGCGATTGGAACTTTACGCCATCATCGGTCAATTTTCTTCTATCGGCAAGTGAGTAAACCTGAAACCCTCCACTGTCAGTTAATATGGGTTTATTCCAGCTTATAAATTTGTGTAAACCACCGGCTTTTTCAATAACTTCCAAACCGGGACGAAGGTATAAATGATAAGTATTTCCGAGAATTATTTTTGCTTTTATATCATCCTCAAGCTCTCGCTGGTGAACTCCTTTAACGGTTCCATAAGTCCCAACAGGCATGAAAACGGGAGTTTCAATTTTACCGTGAGCAGTTTCAATAATACCAGTGCGTGCTTTGGAATTTTTATCTTTATTTAAAATTTTGAAGAGCATTTTGTAAAAGTAGAAAAAATTTCATAACAAATCAGCGTCTGAAATTTTATTTTACAAAATCTTTTAACCCAAAATTAGCTCCAATTTCTTACTACTTACGACTAAATACTTACTGCTATTTTAATAACTTGTTAAAAAAAAATTTCTATTGATTTACATAATAGGAGTAATTTAGCAATTTAACAATATTCGGAAAAATGTTTTTTGAACAACTCAGATGGATTGAAGTAATTGCAATTATTTTTATTTTTTCTTTTGCAGTACAGCTTTTTTATTATTTATTTTTTTTCGCACGGTTGGTTTTTTATAAACCAAAACAAATAAGCAGTTCCAAAGAACCGGTGTCGGTTGTTATATGTGCAAAAAACGAAGCCGATAATTTGCAGGAAAACCTCCCGCTTATTTTACAGCAGGATTATCCGCAATATGAAGTGGTAGTTGTAAATGATTGCTCCGACGACCATACCGAATTTATTTTACACGATTTTGCGAAAAAATATTCTCATCTGAAAATTATAAATCTTCTGGAGAATGTAAACTTTTTTTCGGGGAAAAAATTTCCGCTTTCCATTGGTATTAAATCTGCAAAATACAATAATTTGCTTTTAACAGATGCCGATTGTAAGCCCATTAGCAAGAACTGGATAAATTCGATTGCAGAAAATTTTCTCGAAAATACAAGTATAGTATTGGGATACGGTGCTTATAAAAAGAAAAAAGGAATTCTTAATAAATTAATCAGGTATGATACTTTTTTTGTTGCCTTGCAATATTTGTCTTATGCACTGGCAAAAATCCCTTATATGGGAGTTGGACGAAATCTTGCTTATAAAAAGGAACTATTCATAGAAAATAAGGGATTTACTTCGCATTATAAAATACAATCCGGAGATGATGATTTATTTATCAATAATGTAGCAAATAAATACAATACAAGAATTTCTGTAAACAGGGATAGTCATATTTTATCCGAACCGTGTAATACCTTTTCAAGTTGGATTATACAGAAAAAAAGACATTTGAGTTCAGGCAATTTATATAAGTTTAAACATAAATTTCTGCTCGGAATGTTTATATTTACCCAATTTCTTTTTTTTATGTCGTTTATTGCTTTAATATCTTTGAATTTTCAGGTAATTGCTCTTGTTTTAATTTTTTTATTGAGATTTATAATTCAAATATTAGTATTTAAAAATTGCATGAAAAAGTTGAACGAAAAAGATTTATTATTAATTTCGCCATTATTTGAAATATTTTTTATACTTTTCAATCCGATTATTTATATTTCAAATAGGTTTTATAAAATTTATGCATGGAAATAACGGCAAATCTCACCAATAAAGCGCTACGGGATTACAAACTTGTTGTTGCTGCCATTGAAGCCGGCGACCAGAAAGCATATTCCCAGCTTATGGATAATTACAGAGATTCGGTTTATTTCATGCTTTTGAAAATGACAAATAATCCCGATGATGCTGATGACCTGACAATTGAAGCATTCGGAAAAGCATTCAGAAATTTACATCAATACACACCCGATTTTGCATTCAGCACGTGGCTTTTTAAAATTGCATCAAACAATTGTATTGATTACATCAGAAAGAAAAGAAAAAATTTAATTTCAATTGACAGACCTTTTGAAAATGCTGATAGTACAAAAGAACATGGACTCGAAATTCCTTCGGGAGCACTCGACCCTGAAGAAGTTTTCATAAAACAGCAAAAAATAAGATTATTGCGCGAATTAGTTGAAAAGCTTAAACCACGCTACCGTAGGCTTGTTGAAATGAGATATTTCAATGAATATTCTTATGAAGAAATAGCTGTAGAATTAAAGCTTCCGATAGGTACAGTTAAGGCACAGCTTTTCAGAGCAAGAGAATTGCTTTATAATATTCTTAAAAAAACCCAACATACTATATAATTATTTGAAATTAAATTTAAAACAAAGTTATTATGAAAACAAAATTATTATTCTGTCTGTGTTTATTAATAACACTTTTTACTTCAAAGCTAAAAGCACAGATAGATTTAGGAATAGACGAAGGTTCATATAATCCACGTTCAATATTCAGCTTTACTTGTCCGCTGGCTGAAGGTTCCAAAATAAATAATAAATATGGAATATCACTTGGTGTTGTTGCAGGTGTTTTGTTGAATGAAAAATTTTATCTTGGTGCTTATGGATATAAACTGGCAAATACTTCAAGCACTTTCACCAAAAAAGATTATTTGTGCGAAGACGGTGTACATCGGGACTTAAAACTTTCTTTCGGTCATGTGGGGCTCATTGTTGGTTATTATCATAGTCAGGAGAAACCTGTTCACTGGGGCATTACTTCTAAAATTGGAATGGGAACCATATCATTAATTGATAATGGCTATGGCTATTATGCAAAAAAATATTTAAATAATAGCGTATATGTTGTAACACCCCAACTTGAACTCGAATTTGATTTATCCGACTGGATTAAATTAAACCTTGGAGTTGGTTACCGATATACAATTAATGTAAAAAACAATGCATATTCTCAAAGTGATTTCAATAGTCCTGTTGTTTCATTAAGCTTTGCATTTGGCAAATTCAGGGAAACCGAAGAATAAAAGTTAATTTTTGTTAATGCTATTTTAATTATCCATTTGTATTGGGATTGTTCCGAAAATAAATTTTACTGCTTTTTTTAGCTTACATTGTGGCTATTATTTTTTAACGTCCAACTTTTCATAATTTAACTTTATCTACCAATCAATTTTAATAAATACATCTCACATATTCGCAAATCATTTTCTTTTTGTTCTAATATGTTTGTTATTTTAAAGTGAGTTTGGAATTTAATTTAGCTTTTTCTTTTTGCCTTCAAAGCATTAATTTTTTAATAATTTCAGATACTTTTATTATTTTTAAACCATTTTAAATTATTAGTTTTCGAATTTCTGATACTGGCTGTTTATGTGCGTTTTTCCATCTTAGATTCATCCCTTCTGACAAATTGTCATAATTATTTTTTAAATAAATGGTAATGTCGTAAATTTGCATTTTAAAATTTTTTAAATGGATATTCAGAGTATAAAACAGCGATTCGGAATTATAGGTAGTTCGCCATTAATTGATAGAGCAATTGACATTGCACGTCAGGTTGCTTCAACCGACCTTACTGTGCTTATAACCGGTGAGAGCGGTTCGGGAAAAGAAGTATTTCCAAAAATAATTCATCAGTTAAGTTCACGAAAGCATGGTCCTTATATTGCGGTGAACTGTGGTGCTATTCCCGAAGGAACAATTGATTCGGAATTATTTGGTCATGAAAAAGGTTCGTTTACCGGTGCTCACGAAGCACGCAAGGGGTATTTTGAAGTTGTAAACGGCGGAATAATTTTTCTTGATGAAATAGCCGACCTTCCTTTAACTACACAGGTGCGTCTTTTGAGAATAATTGAAACAGGCGAATTACTCAAGGTAGGCTCTTCGAAAGTTCAGAAAACAAATGTGAGAGTGATTGCAGCAACCAATGTAAACATGCTTGGAGCTGTGAATAGCGGCAAATTCAGAGAAGACCTGTATTACAGGTTGAATACCGTCCCCATTCATGTGCCATCTTTGCGTGAAAGAAAAGAAGACATAATATTATTGTTCAGAAAATTTGCAACTGATTTTGCAGAGAAATATCGTATGCCACCTATAATTTTAGATGAAGAGGCACAAAATTTACTTGTGAACTATCGATGGCAGGGAAACGTACGTCAACTTAAAAATGTGAGTGAACAAATTTCCGTTATCGAAAACACAAGAAATATTGATGCACTGATATTGAAAAAATATCTACCCGAAGAAATCTCAACATTACCTGTTTTGTTTAAAGGAGAGACAACACATACTTCCGAAAGAGAAATTTTATACAATATTCTTTTTGATATGCGGAAGGATGTTAACGATTTGAAAAAAGTAGTTTTCGGAATGTTGCAAAATTCAGATAACCCAAGAAAAATAAATGAAAATATTGAACCGCTAAGCAACAAAACTACCGAACTTACAACAAAAAGCAACTCCGGCAAAATAAAATTCAACGAACCTATCGAATTTGTTGAAGAATCACTATCCATACAGGAAAAAGAAAAGGACTTAATAAATAAGGCACTTGATAAAAACAAAGGGAAAAGAAGAAATGCCGCCAAAGAACTCGGAATTTCGGAACGCACACTTTATAGAAAAATAAAGGAATATAATATTAAACTTTAAAAACATTAAATGAAATGTTTGTGGTTTGTTGTTATACCAATGCTTAGCTCAAAATAGTCCAAATAATATTTTGAGCTTTAGCATGGTTAATGCCGATAGAGTATCTGTTATAGGACAATTTATTGGACTATTACAGATACCGTATCGGTATTAAATAGCAGACTACAAACAAGAAGCTTTTTTTACCAATGACTTAATGACTAATGACTTTTTAAAACTACAAACTACAAACAGCAAACTACGAACTTTCTCAGAGAAATCCCGTTTGCTGCTCCTAATTTCCGTTGTTACTTCAATTAAATTAATTGCAGTTATTTTTTTCATTCATTCAATAAAACTTTTCGAAATAAATGACATAGCAATAAACATGCTCAAGACAGGTAAAATGAGCTATGTTTATAACAGCGGTCAGATATATTACGATTATCAGTTTCCTGTTTATCCTTTTTTTGTTTATCTTATCTATTTGTTATTCGGAGTGCATTATAAACTTGTTATTATATTCAATTTGTTTTTATCTTTTTTAACAACTTATTTTTTTTATTACACACTTAAATATTTCTTTAATTATTTTAATGAAGTTGAAAAAATAAAAATATATATAAATATTATTTTGTTCTTGTCGGTGCTGACTTTATTGGTTCATCCTGCAATTACATATTATACAATAAAAAATATTCATCCATTTGCACTTGATTTATTTTTATCTGTAATGTCGTTATACATGATGTTTAAATACATAGAAAAACCAAATTCAAGAAATTTAATATTATACTCTTTAATACTGGGAATTGCTGTTTTAGATAGAAATACTCTAATATGTACTGCATTTCCTTTTGCAATTCTTATTTTTAAAAATGAGAGTTTAAAAAGAGCATTTAAAATATTAATAATTTGCTTTATTATTGCATCATTGCCAACAGCCCTGTGGATGTTGAGAAATTACAACCTCACAAAAACATTTTCGCTGAATTCAAGTTTTTATAAAAATCTTTTTATCGGCACAATTGAGGAAAGTGAAGGAACAGCTTATTTACCTAATGGACAGAATTATTATTCTGTTTTTTCAAAAAAAGAATTCAGCGATTATCAGAAAATGACTGCACAGGAACAAATTAATTTTTATAAAAATAAATATTCCGAAAAACTTCGAAACAAGCCATTATCGGTTGTTAAAATGTTTTTCGTTAAACTGAAAAATTTCTGGCTCTTCCGCAAAAATGTGGGTGCAGAATATAGCAACAGAATAAAAATTTTCATTCCCTTATATAAAATTCGTTGTTTAATAATTTTGTTTTTCCTTTTAGTTGCAATAATTGTATTAAAAAATAAAACATGGTTACTCTTGTCATATCCTGTTTTGCTTTCATTAATGCAATCGGTGTTTTACGTGGAAACCCGCCACAGAATGTTAATTGAACCATTTTTAATTTCGCTTGCAATAATTGGTGGGTTTTATTGTTATTTGAAAATGAAAGAAATAATAAATAATATACTTTAAAATGGCTAAATTGTTTAATTGTCAAATTGTTGTTTTAACTTAAGTACTTACTGCTAATAGGTGACTTATAGCAATTTGACAATTTAACAATTTTATTTCAGCAAAAGTTAAATTTTAAACTGTTTGCAATATAATTAATAATGCGATTTTAATAATATAACAATTTAGCAATTTAACAATGGTAGCCATAAATTCTGAGCTTCGAGTAAAACAGAGAGTAACAACAAATTTCTGTTTTTTTGTGAATAACGCATTAAACTTTATATTTGCAGTCCGAAAAAATGAAACTTAAAAACCTTATATTAATATTTATTCTTGCATTGCTGAATAGTTGCGGTATATATTCATTTAAAGGTGCTTCTATTTCGAAAGACATAAAAACAATTTCGGTTCAGTATTTTCCAAATTACGCACCGTTAATTCAGCCAACTTTAAGCGCTGCATTTACCGAAGCACTGCAAAGCCGATTTACTTCGCAATCGAGATTAAACTTAGTTGATAAAGGCGGCGACCTTAATATTGAAGGTTCGATAACAGGTTACTCTGTTGCTCCTATTGCAATTCAGTCGAATGAAACCGCTGCAATGTCGCGGCTCACAATTACTGTTAATGTGAAATTTACAAATAAAAAAGATTCAAAACAGGATTTTGAAACATCATTTTCGAGATATGCCGACTTTTTAAGCACCGAAAATCTTTCCAGTGTTGAAGAAACTTTAATAAAACAAATAAACGATTTGCTTACCGAAGATATTTTTAACAGAGCTTTGGTAAATTGGTAGAAAATTAGGAGTTTTAAAATGTTTTGTATGAAAAAAATGCCACAGATTCACAAATTATAAAACTTCGTTATTCGACATTCGTTATTCGATGTTCGATATTTTTAAACATTAATTAATAACCAATGACATCATTTAAATTTAATCAATACATAACCGAAAGTAATCAATTAAATGAAACTTCATTAAATGAGCTGGTATCATTAGTTGATGAATTTCCGTATTGCCAGATTACAAGAATGCTTTACCTCAAAAATTTATCATTAAATAATAAAGAAGAAGAGCAAAAAAAGATTAAACTCACCTCAGCATACACAACAAACCGGAAAAAACTTCATCAATATTTAACTTCCGTTTATAGTGAAGCTACGGCAAAAAACCAATTTTCTCATGAAATAACCGATTTAATTGAAGAATTTATTATTAAGGAGCCAAAAATAGCTCCCTTTAAAAAAGATTCGTCCGATGATAAAAAATTAATTATTGATTTAGCCGAAAGCAGTATAGTTGATGACGAAGAAATAGTAACAGAAACACTTGCAAAAATTCATTTGCGGCAAGGTAATTTTAACAAGGCAATAAAGATTTATGAAAAATTAAGTTTGAAATTCCCGGAAAAAATTACTTACTTTGCAACCCAAATTAATTCAATAAAAAATTTAATTCAAAATAAATAAAGCAATGGGAACATTTTATGTAGTTACGGTTTTGATTATAATAGTTTGTGTACTGTTAATTCTGATTATTTTGGTTCAGAACTCAAAAGGCGGAGGATTGGCTTCAAACTTTGCATCTTCCAATCAAATAATGGGTGTGCGTAAAACTGCCGACTTTCTTGAAAAATCAACTTGGACTTTGGCAATAGCTCTTTTAGCATTATCTTTGTTATCAGTTTTTATTATTCCTAAAAATACGGGAAAAGTAAGAAACTCTGAACTAAGAGATGTTGAAAATACTAATAAAACCGTGCCTTATCAGGCACCGCCTCAACAGCAGCAACAACAAGGACAACCTCAACAACAAAAGAAATAAATCTTTGAAATGCCAGATTGTCATAATCTTCTGACAGAATTAGTAATTCAAAATTATTTTTTAAATAAGATATATTTTTAATATTTTTCTGAAATCCTTGATATTAAGAGTTTTCGTAAGTAAATTGGGAATCGATGAGTAAAAGTTATTTTAAATGGCACGAAATTAGCGAACCCCAAAATGTTTTTAAAAATAAATTAATGTTTAACTTAAAAAAATAAATTAACTATGGCACTTAACGTAAAACCATTGGCAGACAGAGTACTTATTGAGCCTGCCTCAGCTGAAGAAAAAACTGCCGGAGGTATTATAATTCCGGATACAGCAAAAGAAAAACCTCAAAAAGGAAAGGTAATAGCAATAGGTAACGGCAAAAAAGATGAGCCGATAACTGTTAAAGTCGGCAACAGCGTATTATATGGCAAATATTCGGGAACTGAAATCACAATAGAAGGGAAAGAATATCTGATAATGCGCGAATCCGATATTTATGCAATCATTTAATAAATTAATTAACTTAAAATAAAGATTATAATTATGGCAAAAGAAATTTTATTTAATCTCGAAGCACGCGATGCTCTTAAAAGAGGCGCTGATGCTTTGGCAAATGCAGTGAAAGTTACACTCGGTCCAAAAGGACGAAATGTCATTATAGATAAAAAATACGGAGCTCCTTCAATTACGAAAGACGGAGTTACTGTTGCAAAAGAAATTGAACTCGAAAATCCTATTGAAAATATGGGTGCTCAGATGTTAAAAGAAGTTGCATCAAAAACTGCTGATGTTGCCGGTGATGGTACAACTACAGCAACTGTTTTAGCTCAGTCAATTATTTCTACCGGATTAAAAAATGTTGCAGCAGGCGCAAATCCAATGGATTTAAAACGCGGTATTGAAAAAGCTACCGAAGCTGTTGTTGCAAGCATTAAAGCACAATCAAAAACAGTCGGCGACAGCGATAAAAAAATTGAACAGGTTGCAACCGTTTCTGCAAATAACGACATCACTATCGGAAAACTTATAGCAGAGGCAATGTCGAAAGTTAAAAAAGAAGGCGTTATTACAATTGAAGAAGCAAAAGGAATAGAAACAGAAGTGAAAGTTGTTGAAGGAATGCAATTCGACAGAGGTTATGTTTCTCCTTATTTCATCACTGATGCCGACAAAATGGAAACAGTTCTTGAAAATCCTTATATTTTAATTTATGAAAAGAAAATATCAGGAATGAAAGATTTGTTACCGATATTGGAAAAAACAGTTCAGACAGGTCGTCCGATGCTTATAATTGCCGAAGATATTGAAGGCGAAGCTTTGGCTACACTCGTTGTAAATAAAATCAGAGGTTCATTGAAAGTGGCTGCAGTTAAAGCTCCCGGTTTCGGCGACAGAAGAAAAGCAATGCTTGAAGATTTAGCAATATTAACAGGTGGTACAGTTATCTCTGAAGACCAGGGTTACAAACTCGAAAACGCTGATATAACTTATCTCGGACAAGCAGAAAAAGTAACAATTGATAAAGACAATACAACAATTGTTAACGGAGGCGGTAAAAAAGACGGTATTAAAGCAAGAGTGGGACAAATAAAGGCACAGATTGAATCTACAACATCAGATTATGATAAGGAAAAACTTCAGGAACGACTTGCAAAACTTGCAGGCGGAGTTGCTGTTATTTACGTTGGTGCTGCCACCGAAGTTGAAATGAAAGAAAAGAAAGCAAGAGTTGACGATGCTTTGCACGCAACAAGAGCTGCAGTTGAAGAAGGAATAATTCCGGGCGGCGGCGTTGCATACATCAGAGCTATAAGTGCTTTAGATAAAGTTAAAGGCGAAAATGAAGATGAAAATACAGGTATTGCAATAATTAAAAGAGCATTAGAAGAACCATTGCGAATAATTGTTGAAAATGCAGGTGTTGAAGGTTCCATAATTGTTCAGAAAGTTAAAGAAGGTAAAGACGATTTCGGTTTCAATGCAAGAAACGACAAATACGAAAACTTATATGAAGCCGGAGTAATAGACCCAGCAAAGGTTGCAAGAATCGCACTCGAAAATGCAGCTTCAATAGCAGGAATGTTGCTCACAACCGAATGTGTGCTTGCTGACAAGAAAGAAAAGAACCCTCCGATGATGCCACCAATGGGCGGACCAGGAATGGGCGGAATGGATTATTAATTTTATAAATTTTTTAAAAAACCGCAAGTATTGAACACTTGCGGTTTTTTTGTTTGGAAAAAAACTTTGCGTCTCTGCGTCTTAGCGGTAAAAATAAAACTTATATTTGCTTTATAATTTTAAAAATTTATGCTTTTTTTAGAAAAAGATACCGATAAAATTTATTTCACAATTGGTGAAGTTGCCGATATGTTTAAAGTAAATACTTCGCTAATCAGGTTTTGGGAAAAAGAGTTTACACTTATTAAACCACAAAAAAATAAAAAAGGCGACCGTCTTTTTACAAAAAAAGATATTAATAATTTTCAGGTAATATATCATCTGGTTAAAGAAAAGGGATTTACAATTGAAGGAGCAAAAAAGAAATTAAAAGAAAACCCCGATGATACTTTGAAAAATGCCGAAGTAATAAACAGATTAAAAAAAATCAGGGAATTTCTTATTGAAGTGGAAAAAGGATTTGAGCGAGGGGCAGAGAGCTGAGAGCATGGGGCGAAGTGCAGAGAGTAAAGTGCGTAGAGTTAAAGTAGTCATTAGTCATTCAATATTCGATATTCAGTATTCTTAAATTTTCTTTTTACAAAAATCTTTTTAAATTTGTTAATTGAAGGTTAGGAAAACATGAGAAAATTTTTAAAATATTTTTTAATTTTAATTTTAATTTTTGCTTGTATTTATTCTTTTGCACAAATACAAGGCACAAAAATTATTGGCAAAGTTACTGATGCTTCGAGCGGAGAACCGCTGCCATTTGTAAATATAATTTTTAAAGGAACTACCGTTGGAACTGTAACTGATTTTGAAGGTAAATATTCAATAGTTACAAATAAGCCATCAGACACTCTCATATCGTCATATTTAGGATACATTACAGGCAAAAAACCCGTAATTAAAAATAAATTTCAGACAATAAATTTTGAAATGAAGCCGGTAGTTATGAATCTTGATGAAGTGGTTATATATCCCGGTGAAAATCCTGCAATGATTATTTTCAAAAAGATAATAAAAAACAAACAATTTAACAATAAAAAGAGATATGATTTTTATCAGTATGAAGCGTACAACAAAATAGAATTTGACATAAATAACATTGATGAAAATTTTAAGAATAAAAGAATTTTCCGTCCTGTTAAATCCATTTTCAATTTTGTTGATACTTCAATAGTAAACGGAAAAATATATTTACCTTTTTTCCTTTCGGAATCAATTTCGGAAATTTATTACAGAGAGAAACCAAGAAGCACTAAAGAAATAATAAAAGCAACAAAAGTATCAGGAATAGAAAATCAAAGCGTTTCGCAATATCTGGGAAAAATGTCTGTGGATATTGATATTTACGAAGACAACATCAAATTTTTCGAGAAAAGTTTTATAAGCCCGATTGCTGATTATGCTCCCGCATTTTACAAATATTATTTGATGGATAGTACATTTATTGGTAATAAGTGGTGTTACAAAATAATGTTTAAGCCACGCAATAAGCAGGATTTGGCTTTTGTAGGAAATTTCTGGGTTGCCGATACAACTTTCGCAATTAAAAAAATTGAAATGCGTGCAGTAGCTAAAGCCAATATAAATTTTATTAACGATATTGTATGCAATCAGGAATTCAGTTTATTTGAAAATAAATACTGGATGCTGACAAAAGATGAATTTATTGTTGACTTTAATATGTTGCAGGATAGCTCAAAAGGTTTTTTCGGAAAAAGAAATATTTCATATAAAAATTACATTTTTAACCAGCCGATGTCGGATGAATTTTATTCCAAACCTACAAACACAATAGTGGAAAACGACTCGTTTACAAAAAGTGATGAATATTGGGAAAAAGCCCGTCACGACAGCTTAACAAAAAATGAAAAGGCAATTTATTCAATGGTTGATTCGATGAAGCACATACATTTTGTTAAAACTTGGATTAGCTACATTCAAATGTTTGTAACAGGATATAAAGTATGGAAAAAAGTTGAATTAGGTCCTTATTTTTCAGTATATAGTTTTAATCAGATTGAAGGGAATCGGGTTCGCATAGGTGGCAGAACAAGCAATTCATTCAGCAAAAAAATCATGTTTGATGCTTATACCGCTTACGGAACAAAAGACGAAACATATAAATACGGCGGAGGTTTTATATATATGCTGCATAAAAGTCCGCGCGAAGATTTTGGTGCTTCCTATAAAAATGACTTAGAACAATTGGGACAAAGTCCGAATGCTTTCAGTGAAGATAATATTTTTGCCTCTGCTTTCAGAAGAGGCTCGTCAAATAAACTTTCCTTTGTAAAACAAACAAAAGCTTATTACGAAAAAGAATGGTTTACGGGATTTTCAAATACTTTAAGTTTTTATCAGAGAATAATTTCTCCTATGGGCTTACCGACTTTTATATTAAATAATTTCGGAACACCCGAACAAAAGAAAACACTTACAACTTTTGAAGTGATTATTGGTACGCGGTTTGCTTATCAGGAAAAATTTCTGATGGGAGAGTTTGAAAGAATAAGCACAGGAACAAAATATCCGATATTTTCTTTGAATTATACTTTGGGAATTAAGAATTTTTTGAATAGTGAATATAATTATCATAAAGCTGTTTTCAGCATTGAACACTGGTTTTACTTTAAACCATACGGATGGGCAAAGTACATAATTGAAGCAGGCAAAATTTTCAATACATTACCTTATCCTCTTCTTAAACTTCATGAAGGAAATGAAACTTATTATTTCGATGAATATTCTTTCAACATGATGAATTATTACGAATTTGCAAGCGATGAATGGGTTAGTTTATATTATACTCATCATTTCGACGGATTTTTTCTGAACAGAATACCACTAATTCACAAATTAAAATGGAGAGAAGTTTTTTATGCTAAAGGAATAATTGGTGAATTAGGTGAGAAAAATATAAAATATTCCAATTTACCTGATAATTTATATGGCTTGAAAAAACCATATTTCGAAGCAGGTGTTGGAATTGAAAATATTTTAAAAATATTAAGAGTTGATGCAATATGGAGATTATCACATCTTGACCATCCCGATATAGCTAAGTTCGGTGTGAGGGCTTCGTTAGTATTTTCTTTCTAAAACAAAATAAGATAAATGATTTTAAGAACGGAAAATTTAGTAAAAATTTACAAGAAACGTGCGGTTGTCGATAATGTTTCAATAGATGTAAAGCAAGGAGAAATAGTTGGATTACTTGGTCCGAACGGTGCAGGTAAAACAACTTCATTTTACATGATTGTGGGATTAATAAAACCATACTCAGGAAAAATATATCTTGATGATATTGAAATTACCGAAGAACCCATGTACCGGAGAGCCCAAAAAGGCATCGGCTATTTATCACAGGAGGCTTCGGTGTTCAGAAAATTGAGCGTTGAAGATAATATACTTGCAATCCTTGAAATGACAATCCTTTCAAAAAACGAACAACATTCAAAACTTGAAACTTTACTTTCCGAATTCGGTTTGCAGAGCATCCGCAAGTACAGAGGCGACCTGCTTTCAGGCGGAGAAAGACGCAGAACCGAAATAGCCCGTGCACTTGCAGTTGACCCTAAATTTATTCTTCTCGATGAGCCATTTGCAGGTGTTGACCCGATTGCAGTTGAA
Source organism: Bacteroidales bacterium (assembly GCA_041671145.1). Taxonomy (NCBI): domain Bacteria; kingdom Pseudomonadati; phylum Bacteroidota; class Bacteroidia; order Bacteroidales; species Bacteroidales bacterium. The sequence goes on from JBAZBZ010000022.1 coordinate 36,555, forward strand.
GACATACAAAATATTGTCGCAAACCTTAAAAAGAAAAATATAGGAATAATCATAACTGACCATAATGTTCATGAAACTCTTGCTATAACTGACAGAGCATATTTATTGTTCGAAGGAGCAATACTCAAATCAGGCACATCAATTGAACTGGCTCAGGATGCACAGGTAAGAAAAGTTTATTTAGGCGAAAATTTTGAACTCAGAAAGTAAATTTAGAATATTTGCAATAAAATTAATTATACCAGTGTTATGTCAAGTATAAAATGTAACAAGAATAAAAACCGAAGTACGATGCAGAAAGTATGAAAAAAGATATGAACCACAATGTTTTCAATATAATTGGGACTGATTCTTACCTCTTACATCAATTTCCTTTTTGTGAAACGCCAGTATAAATTTTACAAGACACTAGGTAAATAAGTATTTTAAAAAGAAATGACAATGAAACATAACAAAGACAATATATTTTTTTAAGGCATTTACTAAAACTATTGATAATAAAGTGTAACACAGGGTATTGACAATGATTTTTTTTTGATTATATTTGTAAGTTCTAATTTGAAAGTTAAGATTAACTAAAACTGAGTTTTTATGATGGAAGAAAACGAAAACAGAGCAAGAGTTGAAATCTTCTCAAGAGCCGTAAGAGCGGGGAAAAGAACTTATTTCTTTGATGTAAAAGCAACTCAATCGAATCAGTATTATCTTACAATTACTGAGAGTAAGAAGCGCTTTGACCAGGACGGAAAGTTTCACTATGAGAAACATAAAGTTTTTCTTTACAAAGAAGATTTCGATAAGTTTGTTGAGGGCTTGGATGATGTAATAGAATTTATTAAAACCGGTAAGAAACCCGAAATCGAAAATTTGCCTGCAGAATCTACAAACTTAAATGATGTGAACTTCGAGGACTTGGGAGATAATGATTTAAAAGAGTAACATTTCTAAAAACTCATCATTTTGCTGGCGATATTTATTGTCAGCTTCAAATACATTTGAAAAATTCTTAACAAAAAGAGTTTTATAATTGAAAGATTAATCTTTAATTGTATTTTTGTAAAAAATTATAAAATTCTGAGATGAAAATCACATATTACGGACATGCCTGCTTCGGTTTCGAAATAAATAAAAACCACATTCTTATCGACCCTTTCATTATCGGAAATCCTTTGGCTGCCTCAATAAATATTGACAATATCAAAGCCGATTATATTTTTGTTTCTCACGGACATGCCGACCACATAGGCGATACCGTTGAAATTGCAAAAAAAAATGATGCTACTGTTATTTCAAATTTTGAAATAATAAACTGGCTTACGTCAAAAGGAGTTAAGCACACACATTCGATGAATATTGGCGGAAACAAAAAATTTGATTTCGGAAAAGTAAAATTTTTTAAGGCAGACCACTCAAGTTCAATGCCCGATGGTTCACCCGGCGGAAATCCCGGCGGATTTATTTTCGAAACATGCGAAGGTAATTTTTATTTTGCCGGTGATACCGGATTAACTTATGACATGAAACTTATAGGGGAATATAAAAAAATTGATTTTGCAATGCTGCCTATTGGCGATAATTACACAATGGGAGTAGATAACGCAATAATTGCTTCAAGTTTTATTAATTGCAATAAAATAATTGGAATGCATTTTGATTCTTTTTCTGTGATAAAAATAAATAAAAATGAAGCTGTTCAAAAATTCAAAAATGCAGGGAAAGAGCTTATTCTCATGGACATTGGCGAATCAATCGAATTATCAAATACTAAAGCATAAACTAAAAAAATGACAAAAATAATTGCTATAGCAAATCAAAAAGGTGGTGTCGGAAAAACAACAACAGCAATAAATCTGGCTGCAAGTTTAAGTGTTCTTGAACATAAATGTTTGTTGATTGATGCCGACCCGCAGGCAAATGCAACTTCAGGCATCGGCTTCGACCCGCGAAATATCAAAACCAGCATTTACGAATGTATAATTGATGAAATTGAGCCTCAGAATATTATTTTAAATACCAGCACTCCTAATCTCGACCTCTTGCCCGCTCATATTGACCTTGTAGGCGCTGAAATTGAAATGATAAACCTGCCGAACAGAGAAAAGAAAATGAGTTACGTTGTGAATAAAATTAAAAATTCCTACGAATTTGTTCTTATAGATTGTTCGCCATCGCTCGGATTGATTACAGTTAATGCACTCACAGCCGCCGACTCGGTTATAATTCCAGTACAATGCGAATATTTTGCACTCGAAGGACTTGGAAAATTATTAAATACAATAAAAATCGTACAATCAAGTTTAAATAAAAATCTTGAAATTGAAGGAATACTACTGACAATGTATGACACAAGATTACGATTATCAAATCAGGTTGTTGAAGAAGTAAGAACTCATTTCCAACAAATTGTTTTCGACACTATAATTCAGCGAAACACACGGCTCGGCGAAGCACCAAGCTTCGGCGAAAGTATTATTATGCACGATGCCGAAAGCAGAGGCGCAATAAATTACCTGAACCTTGCCCGCGAAATATTGCAGAAAAATGATAAAACAAAAATAAAAGAAAAAGATAAGAAAATAAAAATCGAAAATGAACACTAAAAAAAGAGCTTTGGGTAGAGGACTTGGCGCATTGCTCCAAACATCTGAAACCGACATATCAGCCGAGTATGAAGGTAAACTTCATTCACTTGTCAACACAATTCCTTTTATAAGTATCGACCTTATTATTGCCAATCCTTATCAGCCGCGTAATGGTTTTGATGAAAACTCCCTGTCTGAACTTGCCGAATCTATTAAAGAGCACGGCATCATACAACCAGTTACAGTCAACAAACTTGATGACGAAAAATTTCAGTTAATATCTGGTGAACGAAGGTTAAGGGCGTCAATAATGGCAGGATTAAAAGCAGTTCCTGCATATATAAAAAATGTCGAAAAAGATTCTCTGTTGCAAATTGCTTTGGTTGAAAATATACAGAGAGAAGAACTTAATCCAATGGAACTGGCATTGGGTTTTCAGCGATTATCCGAAGAATTTAATCTTACGCACGATGAACTTTCAAAAAAGTTAAGTAAAAACAGAACAACCATAACAAATTATATTCGCTTGCTGAAATTACCGGCTGAAATACAGGTTGCCATTAAAGCAAACAAAATATCAATGGGGCATGCGCGTGCATTGATTAATGTTGATGATGAAAAAACACAACTCGCCATTTTCAATGATATTATTAATAAATATTTATCTGTAAGAAAAACAGAAGAAATAGTCCGCAACATATCCGCAAAAACAAAATCTTCCGCAAAAACAATAAAATTCAGCATTGTTGATGAATATATTAAAATGAAAGAAAATTTATCGAAGCGGTTAAATACAAAAATTGAAATAAAAATGAATAAAAAAGGTAAGGGAAATATAATAATACCTTTTAATACAAAACAGGATTTTGAAAATATTATTAAAACACTTGGAAAATAATTATTTTACTGCAAAGACACTAAGACGCAAAGGCTTAAAAATAAATATTTTATCTTTGTGTCTTAGTGTCTTTGCGGTAAAAAATATAAACTCTTGCAGAAGAGGTTTTTTTTTATTCATTTTAATAATTTTTTCGTTTTCATGTTTTGCCCAAAAGCAGGATTCCATAAAATTTAAAAAACACTCACCCAATTTAGCAACAATCATGTCGGCAGTTGTTCCGGGTTCGGGACAAATTTATAACAGGAAATACTGGAAAGCACCTATAGTGTGGGCAGGAGCAGGGGCAATAATATATTTTTTCAAATATAATCATGACAGATATGCTCTTTATAAAACTGCCTACAAAACCAAAACCGATACCGATACGATTTCCGCTACCATCGACAATTTTCCGCAATACACAGCCGACAACATTCTTACTTTAAAAAACTTTTACAGAAGAAATCTTGAACTAACGTGTTTTATCGGTGCTGCCATTTATATTGCCAATATAATAGATGCAGCAGTTGATGCCAATCTTTTCGATTACGATGTTTGCGATGACCTGAGCATAAATATTCAACCTGTTATCCAACCACGTTATGATTTTTATTCACCCACAGCAGGTTTGAAACTTACTTTTAAATTTAAATAAATAAAGATTATAATAAAGATGCTGTCTAAAAAGTAAAAATTTAGTAAAGCTAAGACCAAACAACGCTTTTTGAATTTAATCAGGAATTATTATTACTTTTGTTGAAATTTATTTTTCTAAAATATGAAAATTGCATTATTGGGATATGGCAAAATGGGCAAAGAGATTGAAGAAATTGCCGTTAAAAAAAATCATCAGATTGTTTTAAAAATCGATATTAACAATACACAGGATTTAACAAAAGAAAATTTATCAAAAGCCGATGTGGCAATTGAATTCAGCATTCCGGAAGTTGCATACAAAAATATTCTCAAATGCTTCGAAGCAAATGTTCCTGTTGTTTCAGGAACTACCGGCTGGCTTGCTCAATTTGAAGAGGTCAAAAAAAAATGTTTGTTACAAAATCAGGCAATGCTTTATTCTTCTAATTTCAGTATTGGTGTTAATATATTTTTTCAATTGAATAAAAAACTTGCTAAGTTGATGAATGATTTTAAAGGTTATGATGTTTCGATAGAAGAAATTCATCACATTCAGAAACTTGATGCACCAAGCGGTACGGCAATTACTCTCGCAAATGATATTCTTTCTGTTTCCGAAAAGAAAAAAAACTGGGTAAGCAATGCAGAGTCAAAAAATTCAGAATTGCTCATTAAATCGGTAAGAGAGGGTGCAGTTATAGGAACACACATTATAACATATAAATCGGAAGTTGATAAAATTGAAATAAAACACGAAGCATTTAACAGAAAAGGTCTTGCTATTGGTGCTGTAATGTCTGCCGAATGGCTTATCGGAAAAAAAGGAATATTCGGAATAAATGATATGCTTGATATAAAATTGTGATTTTTTTACTGAATACTGACTGCTGAATATTAACAAATAAAAAACAAAAAAAATGAAAACATTATTAATTTTCTCGATTTTATTCTTTATTTCCACAGCCGTAGGATTATATAAATTATTTGAAAAAGCCGGATATAAAGGTTGGTACGTATTAATTCCTTTGTATAATTACTATATATGGCTTAAAATAATTAAAAAGCCAATATGGTGGTATGTATTTTTGATAATCCCATTCATAAATATTTTCATGCTGTTCCTCTTGATAGTTGAACTCCTTAAATGTTTTTACAAAATAAAAACTTCGGAACAGGCACTTGGCGTGCTCTTTCCATTTATCTATTTGCCTTATTTAGGTTTTGATAAAACCATAAAATATACCGACCCCACAAAAATCAAAATCAGAAAATCAAAATCGAAAGAATGGTTTGATGCAATTGTTTTTGCGGTTGTTGCGGCAATGATAATTCGTACATTTCTTATCGAAGCTTATACAATACCAACATCATCAATGGAAAAATCGTTGCTGGTTGGGGATTTTTTATTTGTCAGCAAAATAAGCTATGGTCCGAAAATTCCAAATACACCACTTGCATTTCCTTTTGCTCATCATACGCTTCCATTAACAAAAGACACAAAGTCGTATATTGAGTGGCTCAAACTGCCGTATTATCGTTTTTTTGGACTCGGTAAAATAAAAAACAATGATGTGGTTGTATTTAATTATCCCGATGGTGATACAGTTGCAACTAAAATGCAGGACAGAAGTTATTATGCTTTGGTCCGACAATACGGTCATTCAACAGTATGGAACGATAAAGAAACTTTCGGAGATATTATTTCCCGTCCTGTTGATAAAAGAGAAAATTACATTAAAAGATGTATCGCAATTGCAGGTGACACTATAAAAATCATAAATAGGCAAGTATTCATAAACGGTAAAAAAGTCGAAAATCCAAGAGAAATGCAGTATCAGTATTCAGTAGTTACTGATGGAAGCGGTATAAATCCCAATGTTTTCGCAAAATTAAACATCACCGACCAGGTTTATGTTTCAAACGAAACGTACGTACTCACATTAACCGCTGAAAACGCTGAAAAAATAAGAAATTTCAGTAATGTAAGAAAAGTAGAGCCATTGAATGATACAATATGGGATAAGACAGTGTTTCCTTATAGTTATCATTATAAATGGACAAGAGATAATTTCGGTTCTTTATGGATACCAAAAGCTGGAGTAACAATAAGAATAGATACTTCCAACATTTGTCTTTACGAAAGAATTATTGGTGTTTATGAGCACAATGATTTAAAAATTAAAGGCGATAAAATTTTTATCAACGGAAAAGAATCACGAATTTATACTTTCAAAATGAATTATTACTGGATGATGGGCGATAATCGCCATAATTCAGCCGATTCACGATATTGGGGTTTTGTTCCCGAAGACCATATTGTAGGAAGTGCTTTATTAATATGGTTATCTCTCGACCAAAACAAATCACTTCCGGCTAAAATCAGATGGAGCAGGTTATTTAATATAATTAAATAAATACTTCGAGTGCCTAAAGTACTTTAAGTACTTCTTTATGTTAATATTTGTTAAGTAAGGCATATCAAACAACCAAAATATTTCATTGCTCAATATCTTTTGTTATTTTTGAAGCGGATTTAAACGAAATGCATTGTATGAACAAAGAGCAGTTAGTTAATATTATTAAAAATAAAAAAAGTTTTCTGTGTATAGGACTGGATACTGACATTAATAAAATTCCAAAACATTTACTTGATGGCGAAGACCCTATTTTTGAATTTAACAAACAAATAGTTGATGCCACAAATGACTTGTGTATTTCTTATAAACCCAATGTTGCCTTTTACGAAAGCAGAGGAAGCAAAGGATGGCTCAGTTTGGAAAAAACAATAAAATATATTAAACAAAATCATAAAGATATATTTCTTATTGCTGATGCGAAACGTGGTGATATCGGAAACACTTCAAAACTATATGCTAAAACATTTTTCGATGATAGAACAATAGGATTTTCTTTTGACGCTGTTACCGTAGCACCATACATGGGCTTTGATTCAGTAAGTCCCTTTTTTGAATTTAATGACAAATGGGTAATTTTATTAATTATTACTTCAAACGATGGGGCACAGGATTTTCAAATGCTGCAAACAGAAAATAAAAAAATGCTGTTTGAAGAAGTTCTTACTAAATCTAAAGAATGGGGAAATGAAAATAATCTTATGTATGTTGTAGGAGCCACCAAAGCAGAAATGCTGAGCCGTATAAGAAAATTTGCTCCGGATAATTTCCTTTTGGTTCCCGGAATAGGAGCACAGGGAGGAAGTTTGAGTGAAGTTGCTAAATATGGTATTAATAAAGAATGCGGATTAATAGTAAATTCCTCAAGAGATGTAATATACGCAGGTAAAGGAATTGATTTTGCTGATAAAGCACGAACACAGGCACAGACGCTTCAAAAAATCATGGAAGCTATTCTTAACGAATATGAAATAATTTGATTTTAAAAATTAATTAAAGAAAGTTATTAATTATAATAAATATAAATAAAAGTTTATTTACTTTTGAACTTTTTTAAAAAATCAAAAAAAGATATGTACTGGTTAATTTTAGCTGTTGGGATTATTTTTGAAGTTCTTGCAGAAATTAACATGAAGTTAGCAGCGGGCTTTACAAAATTGGTTCCATCAATAAGAATTTTTATTTTTTATGGAATTGCTTTGATTTGTTTGGTTTTGGTTTTAAAGAAACTGGAAATCAGCGTTGCATATACAATATGGGCAGGTAGCGGTACAGCATTGATTGCTATTATTGGAATGTATTGGTTTCACGAAACAGTTACAGTTACAAAAATAGCTTCAATAATATTAATAATTATAGGTATAGTAGGATTAAAAATTTTTGACTAAACATTATATTATTTATGAATATTTTTATAACAGGAGCAACAGGATTTTTAGGTGGTGAAATACTTGTCAATCTTTCCAAAAGAAAAGAAACAAATAAAATTTACTGCTTGGTTCGTGCTATAACCGAAACAGAAGCAAATGCCCGAATTGAACATATTTTCGAATTACATGGAGATAATTATGATAGAAGTAAAATAATTCCTGTGTTAGGGAACCTTTCGGATGACAAGCTATCTGAATTACTAATTAAAAATTTAAATCTTAATGATGTTGATGTTGTAGTTCACTCTGCTGCCAATACCTCATTCTCTAAAATATATGATGATTTAGTTGAAAAAGTCAACATCGACGGGCTTAATCAGATATTGTTATGGGCTAAGCAACTTAAAAATCTTGAAACATTTTTGTACATTGGTACTGCTACTATTTGTGGAAGAGATATTAAAAATCGTTTGGTTTTCGAAGATGAATCACCAAATCTTCAGGCAAATCATTTGGTTAAATATACATATACCAAAATGATGGGAGAAATTAACCTTCACAAACATTTACCGAAAGAAAAAATATTAATTGCACGTCCATCAATCGTCATGGGTGATAGTCGTCCATGGATACCAAGGTCAACAGTTATTCTTTGGGCACTTGCAACAGCAAATATATTACGACTTGTCCCTGTTAATCCTATTGCGCAACTCGATATAGTACCTGTTGATTACGCTACTTCATCTATAGTTGAGTTGTTGTTTGCAAAAAGGAATCATTATATTTATCATATATCTTCAGGAAAAGAATCAGCATCAAATTCTTTAAAAATTTCAAGTGTTATACAAGAGCATTTTCCAAACAGACCGCCATTCAAATATGTTGATAAATCAATGATATCTCAAATGAAAAATTGGGCAAGAAACCGCCTAAAACCGCATCATCAGTTAAATTATTATTCAGAATATCTTAATTATTGGACAAAAACATTTGTAGATAGCGGCAAACTCCGAACTCTTTTTGCGGGATTAGAGCCATACCTTGATTTTATTGAATTAGGACAGGTATTTGATAACTCAAAATTGCTCGCTGATGTTAAAGTTAGCGTTCCTCAACCCGCACATGAATATATTAAGAATTCAATTAAATATTTTGAAAATATTGATGTTTTTGAAGGAGCTATTGACCCGTAAAAAAATAAAATGCAATTATTTTATAAAAAATAATTTTTTTTAACTTCCTCTCTACAACAATATTAGTAAAGAAAAATCTGCTTGCAGAAAAAATATTAAAGAAAAGTTGGATTTTATTTTTTTTTGTAATAAAAAAAATTATATCTTTGCACCCCATTTAAAAAAAGTTAGTTTTAAATTGGAATAAAATATTAAAAATATAAAGTTCTTTGAATAATTGAAGAAATAGCAAATGTAGCAAATACCCCCGAAAATTTTTCGGTGGAATAAAATCAATGAGTCATTTAAAATCAAACTTACTATGGAGAGTTTGATCCTGGCTCAGGATGAACGCTAGCGGCAGGCTTAATACATGCAAGTTGAACGGTAACAGGCGTAGCAATACGTGCTGACGAGTAGCGCACGGGTGCGTAACACGTATGCAATCTACCATTAACTGGAGAATAGCTCTGAGAAATTGGAATTAATACTCTATAATATTAGAAAAAGACATCTTTTTCTTTTTAAAGTACAAGCGGTTAATGATGAGCATGCGCGACATTAGTTTGTTGGTGAGGTAACGGCTCACCAAGACTACGATGTCTAGGGGCTCTGAGAGGATTGTCCCCCACACTGGTACTGAGACACGGACCAGACTCCTACGGGAGGCAGCAGTAGGGAATATTGGGCAATGGACGCAAGTCTGACCCAGCCATGCCGCGTGCAGGAAGACAGCCCTATGGGTTGTAAACTGCTTTTATACGGGAAAAAACTCCTGATTTCGTATCAGGACTGATGGTACCGTAAGAATAAGGATCGGCTAACTCCGTGCCAGCAGCCGCGGTAATACGGAGGATCCAAGCGTTATCCGGATTTATTGGGTTTAAAGGGTGCGCAGGCGGAATGATAAGTCAGTGGTGAAATTCTACGGCTCAACTGTAGGACTGCCATTGATACTGTTGTTCTTGAGTATATTTGAAGTGGGCGGAATGTGTCATGTAGCGGTGAAATGCTTAGAGATGACACAGAACACCAATTGCGTAGGCAGCTCACTAAACTATAACTGACGCTCAGGCACGAAAGCGTGGGGATCAAACAGGATTAGATACCCTGGTAGTCCACGCCCTAAACGATGATAACTCGCTGTTGGCGATACACTGTCAGCGGCTAAGCGAAAGCATTAAGTTATCCACCTGGGGAGTACGACCGCAAGGTTGAAACTCAAAGGAATTGACGGGGGCCCGCACAAGCGGAGGAGCATGTGGTTTAATTCGATGATACGCGAGGAACCTTACCTAGACTTGAACGTATTTTGACTTACCGGGAAACCGGTATTCCCTTCGGGGCAATTTACGAGGTGCTGCATGGCTGTCGTCAGCTCGTGCCGTGAGGTGTTAGGTTAAGTCCTGTAACGAGCGCAACCCCTATCCTTAGTTGCCATCGGGTAATGCCGGGAACTATAAGGAAACTGCCTGCGTAAGCAGTGAGGAAGGTGGGGATGACGTCAAGTCAGCACGGCCCTTACGTCTAGGGCTACACACGTGCTACAATGGCCGGTACAGAGGGTCGCTACCTGGTGACAGGATGCCAATCTCTAAAACCGGTCTCAGTTCGGATCGAAGTCTGCAATTCGACTTCGTGAAGTTGGATTCGCTAGTAATCGTATATCAGCAATGATACGGTGAATACGTTCCCGGGCCTTGTACACACCGCCCGTCAAGCCATGGAAGTTGGGGGTACCTGAAGTTGATGACCGCAAGGAGTTACCTAGGGTAAAACCAATGACTGGGGCTAAGTCGTAACAAGGTAGCCGTACCGGAAGGTGCGGCTGGAACACCTCCTTTCTAGAGTAGATTTTATTCTGTTCTAAATGGAAATTATGAATAGGTATTTGCTGCTTTGTTTCTTCAATTTTTATTTTTGTGTGCATGAAAACCTTAAGATTGGGCTTCAGTGATATGCCTTGCCTTTGAGCAAAGGAGTTTTAGTCCCGTAGCTCAGTTGGTTAGAGCACTACACTGATAATGTAGGGGTCAGCAGTTCAAATCTGCTCGGGACTACATAATAGTAAAGTCTTAGGGGAATTAGCTCAGCTGGCTAGAGCACCTGCCTTGCACGCAGGGGGTCAACGGTTCGAATCCGTTATTCTCCACAAAAAAAATTAGGATTTAGGATTTAAAATTTGGGATTTAAATAGTTCTTTGATGAAGCATTAGTTTATTTTAAAATCTCATCATTATAAAGATGAAATGGTTGGTTTAAACCCAACATGCTTTACAATCAATAAATGAAATACGGGTTTTTGAAAGTGAGTAAAATCATAAATCAAAAATCATAAATCAAAAATTGAAAAGTTCTTTGACATATTGGAAGAAAATATTTAATAAAATTTTAGAATACGAGTAAAACGTTAAGAAAGTAATTAAGGGCGTATGGTGAATGCCTTGGCTCTTTGAGACGATGAAGGACGTGATAAGCTGCGATAAGCTTCGGGGAGGTGCAAATGACCTTCGATCCGAAGATTTCCGAATGGGTAAACCCACCCCGATGAAGTCGGGGTATTCCGAGCAATCGGAAAGTTAACCCGGAGAACTGAAACATCTAAGTATCCGGAGGAAAAGAAAACAATTTAGTGATTCCCCAAGTAGTGGCGAGCGAACAGGGAAAAGCCCAAACCAATTTTGTTACGGCAAAATTGGGGTTGTAGGACTGCAATGTGGATTGCGAATTTTTAATGGAAATTTCTGGAAAGCTATACCATAGAGGGTGATAGTCCCGTACATGACAAAAATTTGCAACCTAGCAGTATCCTGAGTACCACGGGACCGGTGAAATCCTGTGGGAATCTGCCAGCACCATCTGGCAAGGCTAAATACTTCAAAGAGACCGATAGTGAACTAGTACCGTGAGGGAAAGGTGAAAAGAACCGTGAACAACGGAGTGAAATAGTACCTGAAACCATGCGCTTACAAGCGGCCGGAGATGAACACTCTGATTCGTCAGAATTAGTAATTGACGGTGTGCCTTTTGCATAATGAGCCTACGAGTTACTCCTCTCTAGCAAGGTTAAATCCGGTTACGGACGAAGCCGAAGCGAAAGCAAGTCTTAATAGGGCGTATAGTTAGAGGGGGTAGACGCGAAACTTTGTGATCTACCCATGACCAGGATGAAGTGCCGGTAAAACGGCATGAAGGTCCGAACCAGTTTGCGTTGAAAAGCATTTGGATGAGTTGTGGGTAGGGGTGAAAGGCTAATCAAACTGAGAGATAGCTCGTACTCCCCGAAATGTTTTTAGGAACAGCCTTGAGTTTAGTTTTATAGAGGTAGAGCTACTGATAGGGTGAGGGGGCTTCACAGCCTACCAAGCCTTGACAAACTCCGAATGCTATAAAATATACTCAGGAGTGAGGCTTTGGGTGCTAAGATCCAGGGCCGAAAGGGAAATAACCCAGACCATCAGTTAAGGTCCCCAAATATATGCTAAGTTGGTTTAACGAAGTCCGACTGCTTTGACAGCTAGGATGTTGGCTTGGAAGCAGCCATTCATTTAAAGAGTGCGTAACAGCTCACTAGTCGAGCGGTTGGGCGTGGATAATTAGCGGGCATTAAGCATATTACCGAAACTGTGGACTTCCGCGTAATGCGGAAAGTGGTAGGGGAGCATTCCAGTTGCCCTGAAGGTGTGTTGTAAAACATGCTGGAGCGGCTGGAAAAGCAAATGTAGGCATAAGTAACGATAATCCCGGTGGGAAACCGGGACACCGAAAGACTAAGGTTTCCTGATCAACGTTAATCGGATCAGGGTTAGTCGGGACCTAAGGCGTATGCGAACGCAAAAGCCGATGGACAACAGGTCAATATTCCTGTACTACCAAATATTGCGATGTGGTGACGAAGTAGTGAAAAGTCTGCGTACGGACGGATGTGTACGTTAAAGAGTGTAGGCACACAATCAACAGGCAAATCCATTGATTGTACCGAACTTGATAGTACCGTGAGCCTTCGGGCAAGCGGATAATGACTCTAATCAAACTTCCAAGAAAACCCGCTAAGCTTCAGATATTTGGTACCCGTACCGCAAACCGACACAGGTAGTCGAGAAGAATATTCTAAGGTGCTCGAGTGATTCATGGCTAAGGAACTCGGCAAATTAACCCTGTAACTTCGGGAAAAAGGGTACCGCCGCAAGGCGGTCGCAGAGAAATGGCCCAGGCGACTGTTTAACAAAAACACATGGCTTTGCAAAATCGAAAGATGAAGTATAAGGCCTGACACCTGCCCGGTGCTGGAAGGTTAAGAGGAGAGGTTAGTAGCAATACAAAGCTTTGAATCGAAGCCCCAGTAAACGGCGGCCGTAACTATAACGGTCCTAAGGTAGCGAAATTCCTTGTCGGGTAAGTTCCGACCTGCACGAATGGTGTAACGATCTGGGCACTGTCTCAGCCATGAGCT
>JBAZBZ010000023.1 GCA_041671145.1 Bacteroidales bacterium
GAAAATGGAATTCTATTCAAATCGTTTAGCAATTCAAAACAACTGAAACTATTATCTGCCAATATTTCAAAGAACTTTAATAAAAAAACGTTAGGACGTTAGTGATAAATAAATTAAACTTAATTATTATTTATATATGGAAAAGATACTTGTTATTGGCTCTTTGGGACAAATAGGTTCTGAGTTAACAAATGAACTTTGCGAAATTTATGGTGCAGAAAACGTTATTGCAAGTGATATAAAAAACAAACCTTCGGGAAAGCTTTTAGATACAAGCTATTTTGAATTTGTTGATGCTACCGACAAAAATTTGCTGGCAGATGTTTGTAAAAAGCATAATATAAATATGATTGTAAATTTAGCTGCAATATTGTCGGCTACAGGTGAGCAAAAGCCAATGTTTGCATGGAATGTAAACATGAACAGTTTGCTCAATGTTTTTGAAATTGCACGTGAATATAAAATGAAACAGATTTTTGTGCCAAGTTCAATTGCTGTTTTTGGTCCGAGTACACCCGTTGATAATACTCCGCAGGAAACAATTCTTAGACCTACAACAATGTATGGTGTTACAAAAGTTGCAGGTGAATTGCTTGCAGATTATTACGTTGCCAAATATGGGCTTGACATAAGGGGATTAAGATATCCTGGAATTATAAGCAACGAAACTCTTCCCGGTGGCGGCACAACCGATTACGCAGTTGCCATTTATTACGAAGCAATAAAAAATAAAAAATATACATGCTTTGTAAAAGAAGATACACGGCTCCCAATGATGTATATGCCCGATTGTCTGAAAGCAACAACAGATTTGATGCAAGCTGACTTCTCAAAACTCAAACATCACAGCGATTTTAATGTTGGAGCAATGAGCTTTTCGGCAGGCGAATTAGCAGCTTCAATAAAAAAATATATTCCCGATTTTCAGATTAAATATGAACCAGATTATCGTCAGGAAATTGCCGATTCATGGCCCAACTCAATTGACGACAGCGATGCACGCAGCGAATGGGGCTGGAAACCAAGCTACGACCTCGATGCAATGACAAAAGATATGTTAAAAGTTATCGGCGAAAAACATAAGAAAGGATTGATTTAAATTCGGAAGTAAATTATAATGTCTCAAAAGTCCTCTGTGTAACTCTGTGTGTTCTCTGAGTTTCTCTGTGTAATTTTTTATTGTTACACAGAGTCTCACGGAGCTGACACAGAGAGCCACAGAGAAAAAAATAATAAATATTTTTCTTTTGAGGCATTCTCTTTTTTTTGTTAATTTTGAAATACTTTTTCAAACTAAAATGTACAATGAATTTAATTTATCATAAAAACCTTACAGTTGAAAAATGGTCGGTTTATTCAAAAGCCCAGCAAATACTTATGATAGCCAATGAACTGAACAGGGCAAAAAATATGCCCGAAAAAAACAAAATAAATGAAACAAATCTTTGTTATGAAAGAGCTTTTGAATTGATTGATTTGACTGTTTAAGATATAAAATGGGGAAAAACTCTGAGTGAATTATTAAGAATGCGGGAAATGTTAGGAATGCTTATGTGAATAATAATAAAGAAATAAAATTAAATAATCAGGTTCTTGATTGTCTCGTAAAAATGCACCACGACTCATATAAAATGTTTTTATAGCATATTAAATGAAAACAAAGTTTATTTTTTTTTCAATATCAGTTTTTATTTCAGTTATTGTCAATGCCCAGCAATACTATAAATTTGATGATTTTCAAATTAAACCGTTCGAAAAAGAAATTTATAAAGCAGATTCATTAAATAATTTTCACTCTTCAATAAAACCATATTCAGACATTGATATTTCAAGGATTCCAAAAAGCGATTCTGTTTCCAATATTTTAAAAAATAAAAAAACAAAAACTTTAGGTGGCAGAATATTATTTAATGAACCGCTTATAAAATTTGATAAAAAGAAATTTTATTTTGATTTGAGCATTCCCGAATTTACTGCAGAATACAATTATGATGTAAGGGAAAAACAAAGCAATTTTGAAACAGGAATCGGCGGAGAATTTAATTTCAAGTATTCCAATAAATTGGCTTTATTTGCTGATTTTACTTATAATTACTCTATGTATCCTTTGTTTATTCAGGATAAAATTGAAAAATCAAAAGTAGTTCCGGGGCAGGGTTTTGCGAATGATAATAATGCAATAATATCTACAATTCCTTTTTTTTATCGCAGAAATTATGATTATAACAACTATAATTATTACTTGTCATATAACATTTATAAATATTTCAATCTGCAATTAGGACAAGGCAAAAACTTTTTCGGCGATGGTTACCGTTCAATGTTCCTTTCAAATAATTCATGCAACTATCCATATTTTAAAATTACTACAACCATCTGGAAAATCAAGTTTGTAAATCTTTTCACCGAAATGAAAGATTTTGATTGGAATGGAAATGATATAATAAGATACAGAAAAAAATATGGTGCTTTTCATTATTTAAGCTGGAATGTTAACAAACGATTGAACTTATCATTTTTTGAAAGCGTTATAAGTTATGGGAAAGACAGTACAACAAATAAAAGTTTTGATTTAAGTTATTTGAATCCAGTTGTATTTTATCGTCCTGTTGAATTTTCAAATGGCAACCCCAGCAATAGCTTCATGGGTTTTGGTACAAAATATAAAATTGCAAAGAAAAATGTTGTTTATGTTCAAATACTCATTGATGATATGATACTAAGCGATATCAGAGCCGACATCAAACATATTTTTAAACCAATCGACAAAAAAAATACAAAGTGGGGACATTGGATGGGAAAGCAATCAGCTCAGTTTGGATTCAAAAGCTTTGACATTTTAAAAGTAAATAATCTTAATATTCAGTCAGAAATAAATTTTGTTCGTCCTTACACATATTCTCACCGTTATGTTTTACAAAATTACAGCAATTACAATCAGCCCCTTGCTCATCCCATGGGAGCTAACTTTTGGGAATCAGTGAATTTCTTGAAATATAATTTTAAAAAAATATTTTTTGAAATGGAATTCATTTATGCAGTAATTGGCTACGATACTAATGGCAGTCATTTTGGACAGGATATTTACAAACTTTCTTTCGATTCAAATATTCCCGGAGCAAATAATATTATAGTACCAAAATTTTATCATAATTACATCGGACAAGGTATAACCACGCATTTTATATACAGTAATTTTAAAATTTCTTATCTTATAAATTATAAAACAAATTTTAGAATTGAAGCAGGAATAACAAATGCAAATATCTATTCCAAACTCGAACATAAAAATCAGCAATTTTATTATATTGGAATTAGGACAACTTTGGATAATTGCTATTGGGATTATTAAGAACTTAATTTTACTAAACTTTGAAAGTTTAGTAATTAGCTATTCACAATCAATTCTGTCCATGTCAATTGTAGGAATCCACGCATCACTGAAACCGAGTTTTATTATTTCCTGTCGCAATGCTTCTGCCTCTTCGCGGGTTTTGAATTCGCCTATTATAAAGCGCTTGAGACCATCTTTGCTCACACACTCTTTAACACCATACAAAACATTAAAAGCACCAATTTTCAGGTCTATTCCTGCACCAATTTGAACGGTATAAATTACATCTCTGCCGGCAGTAAGTTTTTTCTCTGATGGAATGGTATCTGTAAATGCTGTTTTATCAAGCAGTTCTTTTATGCTTTTTGCATCTTCAACATTAAATTTTTTCACCGAGAAAATATCGGTTGTGCCGTCCAATCCTTTTTTTGCTGATGAATAAAGAATTGTTTTTCCATCATTCGAAATATTATAATACTGGTCATCATAAGTAGTATTAATTGGACAACCAAGATTAACGGGAGCTGACCAATTTCCATTTTCATTTTTACTGTAAAAAATATCGAAACCACCCATTGACTTATGTCCTCTCGAACTGAAATAAAAACTTTTTCCGTCTTCCGATGCAAACGGTGATTTTTCATCATAAGTAGTATTAATTGTACTGCCAAGGTTAACAGCTTCTTTCCATGTTCCTTCATCAAGTTTTTTTGACATATAAATATCTCTTCCACCAAAACCATCTTTTCTGTCGCTCACGAAATAAAGTGTTTTCCAGTTCTGAACAAGCCATGCATAAGTTTCATTTGCTTTTGAATTCACTGTTGACTCGAGCTTTCGCGGAGTTGACCATTCGTTGGTTACTAATTTCAGGCAATAATAAATATCGTATTGGCTGTCTTCCCTGTCGGAACTAAAAAACAAAACATTTCCGTCTGCCGACAAACTACAGAAATTATCATTTGCTTCACTGTTTGCATTTTTAAAAGGAATTGCCTCACTCCATTTATCACCTTCTTTTTTTATATAATAAATATCGCTTTTATATTGTCCGTCTTTATCGAGCGCACCGAGATTTCCTTTGCGTTTAGATGAGAAGAAAATCATATTCCCGTCTGCCGACATTTGTGCTCCATAATCAAAAAAAGTACTGTTCAAAGCCGGGAAAGATTCAATCACGACATTTTTTAAAGGATTATCAGTAAGAATTTTTGCATATCCGCAAACTTCAATCATTCTTGCTACTTCTTTCAAAAGTTTTTTATTGCTCGATGGAATTAATGATTTGAATTTTATTAAATTATTGTATGCCTCTTCGTATTTATTATCGAGCATGTATAACCGGGCTTTATAATAATAAACAAACGCAGGAGAGCGGCGTTCCGAAACGTTATCATTATAATCAACAACCGTTTGCTGTGAAGCTTTTTCGAAATACGGCAGAATAGTTGATTTTGGTGCCTTCAAATTAAAATAACAAATACCGACAAAAAAACTAAAACTATAATTATTCGGGTCCTTTTTTAGAAGCTTTTTAAAAAGAGGAAGAGCTTTATCGTATTCTTCACTGTATATGTATTCAATAGCTTCTTTAAATATTTTTTTAACTTTTCTCTTTACAAGTTTTGGTTTATCCTTCGGAAAGACATTGCTTTCTTTCAAATCATAATTGAATGAAAAGCAATATATCGGCATTAGAAAAAATATTACCAGAATTATCTTAAGAAATTTCTTCATATTTTTTAATAAATATAATGCAAAATAAACATTTTTTATTTTAAAAAATATATTAATTTCAAAATATTTGACTTTTGCTAATTTAAATCATTTTGTGATTAATTCAATATTTACTTCTTGTTGAAAAATAATCTTTTATTGTTAATAAACTATAATTATTATTTTGATTGTAAAATAATTTTTTATTATACATTTGTTGCCATTCATAAAAAAGGTAAAATTATGAGAACAATAAAAAATCTGTTATTATTTTTATTTATTATTTTCACTGTCAACATAAATAAATCTTACGGTCAGAATATCATAACAGTTGGAAACGATAAAATTTCACAGAGAAATATGCCATGCAACGGATTTTTTGATTATAACTGGTCGGCTTTGATGTACAGACAAAACGAAATAAATTCCGAAGGTTATATCTCGAAAATTTATTTTGAAGTCGATAATTCAGCAGATATAGTTTTGCAAAATCAGAAAATATATATTGCATTAACATCAGAAACGGCATTTGAAAATGGTAATAAACCTGATGTTTCAAAAATGCTTCTTGTTTACTCTGGTGATATTTTATTCAGCAAATCGGGATGGCAGGAAATTATTTTGAATACTCCATTTTATTATGATAATAAAAAAAACATAGTAATATATTATGAAAATTTTTCCGGGAAATGGAGTGAGGGCTATGCATGGTTCAATTCTACAAATACAGCAAATAACAATCTCACCTTATACAGCGGAGCTGATTTTGCTTTTCCCACAGGAATTGGCACTTTATCAAACCTCAGACCTAATGTGAAATTTGAATTCAGCAAAAATGCCGTTGCTAATAATAAATTTGAATGTTATCCAAATCCTGCAACTTCAGATATTCATATAAATTATGATGGAAATAGTAATGCCGAATTGCTCATAAGTAATATTTACGGACAGGTTTTAATACAAAAACCTATATCTGCACAAGCACAGGAATTAATCGATTTAAAAGAATTTTCAAAAGGTATTTATAATGTTTGTATTCAAAACGATGAGGGAATTGAAATTAGGAAAATAATTCTGGAATAGAATTAATTATCAAACAATTATACCGTTATGCCCGCATTAGCGGGCTTTTTTATTGATATGTCTTCAGAAAAAATCCATTAGTTATATATTGTTTTCTTTATGTCGAAAACCAAGGAAACTTTTTATGAAAAAATTGTTTCCTGAGTTTTTTATTTGTATTTTTGCAATCCTTATTATGAAAGAAAAAAGAAACAACATACTTGAAGAAGTATCACACTTGTACATTAAATACGGAATAAAAAGTGTTACAATGGACGATGTGTCCCGCGAATTAGGCATATCAAAAAAAACACTTTATAATTTTTTTTCCGATAAAAATGATTTGGTAAAGAATGTAATTTCATATCAAATAAACAAACAAACAAACAAATCATTTGAAATTATAAAACAAAAACATAATTCCATTGACGTATTGCTTGAGGCAAGCAAACATATAATAAAATTCATGGAAACTTTCAATCCGTCAATCAGGCATGATTTGCAGAAATATTATCCCGATGTATTGAAAATTTTAAAAGAACACAGAAGAAAACATATTTTTGAAAATATCAGGGCAAATATTATTCAGGGAATAAAAGAAGGGTTGTACAGAAAAAACTTGAATCCCGACATCATTTCTTCCATATATGTTTCGAGATTAGAAATATTGTTCAACTACGAATATTTTCCGAGCGATAAATTTGAATTTTCAACAATATTTGATGAAATGTTTAAATATCATATCAGAGGAATTGCAAGTAAAAAAGGAATTGAATACTATGAAAGCAAAATGTAGAAAAATATTGCACTATGTATTTATAAAATTTTGTTTCCATTTATTTAACGGATATTTTCCGCCATTTACCAATTAACTGTTCTTTAGAAATTTTATATAAAATATTTTTGTAGGAAATTAAAGTAATTCTAAAATGAGGAGAAATTTTAATATAATAACATTAATTTTTGTTGGTTTAATAATAAATTTAAATTCTTATTCTCAGCAAAATAAAAAGGATTCGGTTTTTTCATTCACACTTAAACAAGCACAGGACTACGCTTTGCAAAATAATCCTATTATAAAAAATGCAAATCTTGATATAGAAAGTGCAAAAAAGAAAATTTGGGAAACCACAGCAATCGGCTTGCCTCAGATAAATTCAAAATTAGCTTATTCATATATGTTAACTATTCCGAGTAAAGTAGAAGAGTTTTCAAGCTTAACTACGTTGGGAAGTTGGATGTATGGGGTTGACCAGGCAATGAAAAATATCACAGGCGATAACGCACATTTCGGATATGTTACTGCACCCGACCCAAATCAGAAAACTCCTTCCAGTAATGATTTGAAATGGGGATTAACTTATGATATAACAGTTTCGGAAATTATATTTAACGGTGGGTACATTGTGGGATTGCAAACAGCAAAAATATACCGTCAGCTTTCGGAACTCGGAGTTACAAAATCGCAGAACGACATTGTTGAAAGCGTTACTAATGCTTATTATCTTGTTTTAATTGCTCAGGAAAATAAAAATATTATTGATTCTACTTATTCAAATACCGAAAAAATATTTAATAATATTAAAGCAATGAATGCTCAGGGCTTGGTCGAGGAAACCGATGTTGACCAAATGCAACTCACATTAAGCACACTGAAAAATACAGCCGAGATGTTAACCCGCCAGCTCGAAGTTGTGAGAAATCTTTTGAAATTTCAATTGGGAATTGAACTTAACCAAAATGTTACATTAACTGATAAGCTTGATGCTTTAATCGGAGCAGGAGATTTAAGCTTAGCATCAAAAGAATTCAATGTGGAAAATTTTGCCGATTACAAACTTATGGACGTTCAGGCAAAACTTGCAGGACTCAATTTAAAACTTCAGAAAACATCGTTCTTGCCTGATATTGCTGCTTTTTATAATCATCAGGAAAACTTTAACAAAAATTCATTTTCATTTACTCCTCCCGATATTATTGGCTTAAATGTGAATATTCCGATTTTCGGAAGTGGCATGAAACTGGCAAGAATAAATCAGGCAAAACTCGCATTGGAAAAAGCAATTAACTCGAAACAACAGGTTTCTCTCGGATTACAAACTTCCTTTGCAGAAGCTAAATCTTCATATCTTAATGCATTAAGTAAATTTCAAACAAATAAACAGAATATAACATTAGCTGAGAAAATATATAAAAAAAATTTAATAAAATATAAAGAAGGAGTGGCAGGCAGCTTGGATTTAACGCAATCGCAAAATCAATACCTTCAGGCACAATCGAGTTATTATAGTGCAATTATAGAACTCACAACAGCTAAATCGAAACTTGAAAAAATGTTGAAATAATAAAAAATGATTATTTTATGAAAAATAAATTATTTGTTGGAATATTTGTTATTGCTCTTATAGCATGCAATAACAACAGTCAAAAAGAAAAAGAACAGACACTGAAAAAAAGCAAAGAAGTTTCCATAAGCGAAATAAAAACCCGGGAATTTTCTCACTATATTGAGGTTCAGGGAAAAGTTGACGGCGAGGATAATGTTGGCGTCTTCGCAAAAACTATTGGAGTTGTTACAAATATATTTGTAAACGCCGGTGACGAAGTTAAAAAAGGTCAGATTCTCGCACAAATAGATGACCAATTTGTAAAGCAATCAATAAAGGAAATTCAAACTCAAATTGATTTTACAACTGATTTGTATAACAAGCAAAAAAATCTCTGGGAACAGAAAATTGGCTCGGAAGTACAATATTTATCAGCTAAAACAAATAAGGAAGCAATGGAAAATCGCAAAGCAAGTGCGCTCGAGCAGTTGGATATGTTTAAAATTATTTCGCCTATTGACGGCACAATTGAAGATATTCCTATTAAAGTCGGGCAATCTGTTGCACCCGGCTTACCTATTTTCAGAGTAATTAATTTTTCTAAAATAAAAGTGGTTGCTGATGTTGCTGAAGTGTTTACTGCTAAAATAAAAAAAGGAAATGATGTTTTAATTTATTTCCCCGATTTGAATCAGGAAATGCCTGCACAACTTACTTTTTCGAGTAAATATATAAACCCAACCAACAGAACATTTGCAATTGAAATACGTCTTCAGCCCAGCGAAATCGAATACAGAGCGAATATGATTGCAATTATAAAAATTAAAGATTACACATCTGCAAATGCTTTTGCATTGCCCGTAAATATTGTGCAATCAGATGCAAAGGATAAATATGTTTTTGTTGCTGAAAATGTAAACGGAAAAAATATTGCAAAAAAACAACTTGTAAAAACAGGACAATCTTATAATGGTATTATTGAAATTACTAATGGCTTGAAGCCGGGAGATAAGGTTATTACAACAGGTTATCAGGATTTGGATGATGGGCAGGAAATTAAATATTAAATTTATTTATTGTTTAATTGCTAAAAAAATGATATTATTAATCAAGTATTGTTCTCCGTGTTCTTTGTGAAATTTTCTTTGTGAACTTTGTGGTTATCTTTTTTTACTACAAAGGTTTACACAAAGTCCACAAAGTTTAAAATTATGATTACTGTACAAAAATTAGCAATACCGTGAAACGTTTTGAACAACAATTCAACAATTTAGCGATTAAACAATTCACAAAAAAACAGAATAAAACAAAATACAATACGGAAAGACATGAAAGGAATAAAAGAATTCAAACCGACAAGTTGGTCAATTGACAATAAAACCAGTATTTATGTTTTGGTATTTATAATTTTTATTTTCGGAATAATAAATTACATGACTATTCCGAAAGAACAAATTCCGGATATTGTTATTCCTACAATACTTGTCAACACTGTGTATCCGGGAACCGGTCCTTCCGATATGGAAAACCTTATTACGCGTCCGTTGGAAAAAAGCATTAAATCCATTAACGGAGTTAAAAAAATCACAAGCAACTCAATTCAGGATTTTTCGATGATTGCCGTTGAATTCAATGAAAATGTCAAAGTTGATGATGCAAAACAAAAAGTAAAAGATGCTGTTGACAAAACAAAAAAAGACCTTCCGAGCGATTTGAGTAAATACGGCGACCCGCAGGTTATGGATATTGACTTATCAGAAATTCCCATAATGAATATAAACCTTTCGGGAGATATTGATTTAAACAAGTTGAAGAAATATGCCGATGATGCAAAAGACAAAATCGAATCTTTCAAGGAAATAACAAGAGTTGACATAATCGGAGCTTTGGACAGGGAAATTCAGATTAATGTTGACATGTATAAAATGCAGGCGGCAAGTGTTTCGTTTAACGATATTGACAGAGCTATTTCTTCGGAAAATGTTATTATTTCGGGCGGTAACATAAACATGAGCGGAATGAGCCGTTCGATAAGGGTTGTCGGTGAATTTAAAAATATCGAAGAAATAAAGAATATTTATTTTCATTCGTCAAGCGGTGCTGTTGTCGCATTAAAAGATATTGCAGAAATAAAAGATAGTTTTAAAGACCAGGAAAGCTATGCACGGTTAAACGGAAAAAATGTTGTTACACTGAATGTAATAAAGAAAAGCGGGCAAAACCTGCTTGATGCATCGGATAAAATTAAAAATGCTTTAAAAGAACTTAAAGAAACAAAATATCCCGAAAAGCTTAAAATTTCAATAACAAACGACCAGTCGAAATTTACGAGAACCACACTCGAAGATTTGAACAATACAATTATTATAGGTTTTATTCTGGTTGTTATTGTTCTTATGTTTTTTATGGGTTTGACTAATGCCATTTTCGTAGGATTGTCAATTCCTTTGTCAATGGCTCTTTGTTATCTTGTTTTGCCAAGCATGGGCTATACAATGAATATGCTTGTTATGTTTTCATTCATATTTGCACTTGGAATTGTTGTTGACGATGCAATAGTTGTTATTGAAAACACACACAGGATTTTCAAACAAAATAAAGGCAAACTTAATATTATTCAATCAGCAAAATTAGCTGCCGGCGAGGTGTTCGGACCTATTTTATCGGGAACATTAACAACACTTGCTCCATTTTTTCCGTTAATCTTTTGGCCCGGAACAGTTGGAAAATTCATGCATTTTATTCCTGTAGTTTTAATTTTAACTCTTTTTGCATCTTTAATTGTTGCATACATATTTAATCCAGTGTTTGCAGTATCTTTTATGAAACACGATGATGAAAATGAAATATCGGGAAATAAAAAGAAAATAGTAATGACAAGTTTGATTATTGCAGGTATCGGCGGGTTAGCTCACCTTGCAGGATTCAGAGGAACAGGAAATTTTGCTTTTTTTATTTCCATATTTTTTATTTTTCACAACATTTGGGGGTATAAAATTTTATTGAAATTTCAGCATAAATTTATTCCTGCAATAATGAACAAATACGAAAATCTATTGCGATGGTGCATTTTTAAAAGACGTCCTTATTATATTTTAGGAAGTGCAATAGCATTATTAATTATCACATTATTAATGTCAAGCAGTTTGAAAGTCGTTTTCTTTCCAGGTGGTGAACCAAAGTATGTTTATACATTTATAAAATTACCGGTTGGAACTGATGTTACCGTTACCGATTCAATCACAGGAGTTGTTGAAAATAAAATAAAACATGCTTTGGGTGAAAATTATCCTGATGGAAAAAATCCAATTGTTGAATCAATAATTTCAAATGTTTCGCTTGGCGCTGGCGAAAACATGTTCGACAGGTCGTCAACTTCAAATAAAGGAAAAGTTACAGTCGAATTTGTTGATTCCAAATTCAGACATGGTGAGTCAACAAACAAATATCTGGAAAAAATGAGAGAAGCAGTTAAGGGAATTCCCGGAGCTGAAATTACGGTTGATGCAAGCAAAATGGGTCCTCCTTCTGCAGGCAAACCCATAAACATAGAAATTAGCGGTGACAATATTTACGATATTGTTGCAACATCAACTGACTTAAAAAAATATATAGAGTCATTAAAAATACCGGGAATTGAGCAATTAAAATCCGATTTTGATTTGACAAAACCCGAAGTTATAATTGATATTGACCGTGAACGTGCAAACCGCGAAGGCATATCAACAGGGCAAATTGGCATGGAAATAAGAACTGCTGTTCTTGGAAAAGAACTTTCAAAATACCGCGAAGACGAAGACCAATACCCAATACAACTGCGTTATAATAAATATGTAAGAGAAAATATAGATAAAATTTTAAATCTGAAAATTGTTTATCGTGATATGAATTCGGGATTACTGCGACAAATACCTCTTTCGGCAGTTGCAAAAGTAAATTATGAAAATAGTTTCGGCGGAATTAAAAGAAAAAATCTTAAAAAAGTAATTACTCTTGGTTCAAATGTTTTAACCGGATATAACGCTAATGAAATAAATCAGGGAATTACAAAAGCTTTACCTGCTTTTAAGAAAAAAGAGGGAGTTGAAATTAACCTCACCGGCGAACAAGAAGACCAGAAAGAAACAATGATTTTTCTTCTTAAAGCCATGTTGCTTTCACTTTGCATGATATTTTTTATTTTAATAACTCAATTTAATTCCATAAGCAAACCTTTGATTATTTTATCCGAAGTAATATTTAGCGTTATCGGAGTATTGGTCGGTTATACAATTTTCAGAATGGAATTTGCTATTGCAATGACAGGCATGGGATTAGTTGCGCTGGCTGGAATAGTTGTCCGTAACGGTATTCTTCTTGTTGAATTCACAGATGTTTTAAAATCACGCGGTGTTAAAACCCGTGAAGCAATTGTGCAGGCAGGGAAAATCCGTTTTACTCCTGTTTTTCTGACTGCCACGGCAACAATACTTGGCTTGATACCGATGGCTATCGGATTCAATATTAATTTTGAAACTTTATTTACTCATTTTAACCCGCAAATCTGGATAGGTGGCGACAGTGTTCGTTTCTTCGGTCCGCTTTCATGGGCTGTAGTTTTTGGCTTGAGCTTCGCTACCTTTCTTACTTTGATTCTTATTCCTGTTATGTATTACATTATGTATGCCGGAAAAGTTGATGCTAAAAGAAGAAGAGAAAACAGACTTGCTAAAAGAGCAGTTCATAGTGATGTTTTGATATAAGATTACAGTTTATGTATGATGTAATAATTATGATTTAAGAGTTTTTTACTAATGACTACTGACAATCTCCAGAACAATCAATATTTTTTTTGCGGATTAATTATTCTGTCCTTTATCATAACGCGAATTCCTTTTGTCGGCAAATTTTTCAGAGTTGCCAACACATTAATTCACGAAAGCGGACATGCTTTTATGGCTTTGCTCACAAACGGTTCAATTGAATCGGTTGAATTATTCAGTAATACCGAAGGAGCTGCTGTTACAAAATCAAAAAATAAATTTGGTCAGTTTTTTGTTTCTATTGCGGGATATCCCCTTTCATCAGCTTCGGCATTCGGTTTATTTTATCTGATAAAAGAACAGCAATATAATGCATTGTTGTTTTGTCTTGCTTCAGTAACTTTGATAAATATTGTTGTATGGATTAGAAACTGGTACGGAACTTTGTGGTTGCTGACTTTTGCTGTCATATTGGTTGCAGTTTATTTTACAAAAAATTTATTTGTTACACATTGTTTTTCGGTGATATTATCGGGAATAATTTTAACCGATTCATTTTATTCAACTCTTGAATTGTTATATTTAAGCATACATAAATCAAAAAATGCAGGTGATGCAACTAATTTGAAAAAGCAAACCCATATTCCTGCTTTTTTTTGGGCTTTGTTTTTTGTTGCACAATCGGTATTTTTTATTTATGAAACTATAATGTTGGAATAAAAAAACTTTAATATCCCCGATAAACCATGCAAGGGTTTATCAACCCCAACCCATCACCAAAAAATCAAACCGATATTTTGAAATTATATTCCAGCAAAGCATCTTCCTGTGCATAATCAACACCTATTCTTTTGCTTGCTATTATCTTCTTTTTATCAATTTTAAGTCCTCTATCTTCGAGCCATATTTTATTTCCAAGTAAACTTTCTCCTGTGTATTTGCAGCTTATTCCCAGTGCCTGACAAACTGTTCCGGGACCAAGAGTAATTTTTTTATCAAGTTTTGTTTTGTTTCTTCTCTTTAAAATTAAATCTATTCCATCTGTTGATTTTATTGCTCTTATTAAAATAGCATGAGGAATATCTTTTTTATTTGTAACAATATTAAAAAGTGAGTGCATCCCGTAGCAGAAATAAACATAAGCAACTCCGCCTTCATAAAACATTATTTCTGTTCTCTTTGTTCTGCGGTTATTGTATGCATGCGAAGCTTTATCGGTTGCACCCACGTAAGCTTCAGTTTCGGTAATTATTCCACCGGTTATTATCTTACCATCAATTTCTGTCAATAAATATTTACCCAATAAATCTTTAGAAATTTCAACAACATCATCGCGTAAATAAAAATCTTTTCCGAGCTTTAACATAAAATAGTTTGAAGTTTAAAAAGTTATTAGTTACAAAGATAGTGTCTCAAAAGTGCTCTGTGTAAATCTGTGTATTCTCTGTGGCTCTCTGTGTAATTTTTTATTTTATTGTTACACGGAGATTCACAGAGTGATTACAGAGAACCTCAGAGAAAAAAAATATTAAAATTTTATTTTTGAGGCACCCTCATGCTAATTCCAATATTTAACCCACATTATTAATTATTAATTTATTTCAACTTCCATTTCAATTTATTTTCCTCATCATAATAAACTTTTCCGTTATCGAGAAGCCATTGAATTACTTTAATTGTTTTATCTTCCTTAATACCTTTTACTTTTGCAACAATTTCCTGAATTGATAATGATTTCGATTTCAAATCGGGTTTTATTTGTTCAACGACATTATCAAATTCAATCTGACCAAGTTCAAGTTTATTTCGTTTTTCACATACGTCGCAGATTCCGCAGCGATATGAATTATCCTCATTAAAATAAGAAAGAAGATACTGGCTTCTGCATTTGTTTGAACTTGAAACATAATGAATCATTGAATTCAAGCGTTTTTCGGCTTCTCTTCTTCTGAACTCAAGATTTTCTTTTGAAATCGTAAGGTCTTTGGCATCAATGCGTGATTCAGTAAAAATTATCTGCGGAAGATTCGTTATAGGAAGATATTTCAGTACTCCGATATTTTCAAGTTTTTTAATGCTTTCAATAATTATTTCATTTGTCGAATTTGTTCTTTTTGCAAGTTCGGTTTCATTTATTTTTACAAAATCACTAAATATGCCCGAATACGAACGCAGTAAAAGTTTAATAAAGTTATCGGATTTCGGATTTTCAACCTGAAAACGATATAGTGATTCTTTATCGGTAGTGATATGAATACGCGATGGCATATTTATTGAATCAGTTACAACAAGATATCCTTCCTTTTCAATAAATTTAAGACAGTTGTAAACATTGAGCGGTTTCAGATTATATGTATGACAAAAATCATTCATGTCGAAATTAAATGATACTCCTTTACCAGCATTGACAGCTAACTGATAATAATTTGCAATTGCCTGATAAGTGGTTTTTATTTGTTCAATTTCCGGAAAACTTTCAGTAAAATTTCTTCTCAGGTCTAAAATATCAGAATCATTGTATAAAAGCACGGCATAAGCGTTTTTATCGTCTCTGCCTGCTCTGCCTGCTTCCTGAAAATATGCTTCAAGACAATCGGGCACATCAAAATGAATTACAAAACGCACGTTATTTTTGTCAATGCCCATGCCGAAAGCGTTTGTGCAAACAATAATTCTCGTCTTACCTTTGAACCAGTTGTTTTGTTTTTCATCACGAAGTTGTGGAGCAATCCCAGCATGATAGTAATCGGCAGAGATTTTGTTTTTGAGCAGAAAATCTGAAATTTGTTTTGCACGCATACGACTTCTCACATATATAATTCCTGTGCCTTCAAGTTTTTTTGTAATGAGCAGAATTCTGTTGAGCTTGTCTTCTTCAAAAAGCACACGGTATGCAAGATTTTTTCTTTCAAAACTTTTTTTCAGAACATTTTCCTTTTTAAACAGCAGTTTTTTCTGAATATCGTCGATAACTTCGGATGTAGCAGTAGCAGTAAGTGCCAGCAATGGAACATTTGGCAGTAATTCCTTTATTTCGGCAATTTTCAAATATGAAGGACGAAAATCATAACCCCACTGCGAAATGCAGTGTGCCTCATCAACAGCAAGAAGATTAACTTTCATTTTTTTTATTCGTTCTCTCGCAATGTCGGTTGATAAACGTTCAGGCGACATATATAAAAACTTAACGTTTCCGTATATGCAATTATCAAGAACAATGTCAATTTCGCTGAAGTGCATTCCCGAATGAATTGCAATTGCATTAATGCCTTTTTGTTTTAACCGCCATACTTGGTCTTTCATCAGTGCTATCAATGGAGATATTACGATGCAGATACCGTCTTTTGCAAGTCCGGGCAACTGATAGCAAACTGATTTACCTCCACCGGTAGGCATCAGAGCCAACGTATCATTTCCTGCCAGAACGGAATTTATAATTTCTTCCTGCAGCGCACGGAAAGCTGTAAAACCCCAGTATTTCGTGAGTATTTGCTGAATAGTCATAAATTATTATCTGCAAGATTAAAACAAGTAACCGGTAACTGGTAATCAATTACCAAATATTTAAATAGATTGCTACAGAATCAATTCGTTGATACATTAGTATTCCAGACCTTTTATAGCTCCTGTATTCTGATAATATAATATTTTGAATTTGTTTTTTCTTTTAGGAAGATATGAAACTATGCCATACTGCGAAACAGAGATATTACATTGCTTCAAAATTTCATTTCCTGTTTTTAAAGTAAATTTTGTAAGAGCAGGTATTGTATAGGAAAAACCATTATTTTTTTCTTTAATTGGTATAAAATTTTTAATTTGATTTTCACCTTTTTCGATGAGTAGTGTAACTTTATTTCCCGTAGAATCTTGTTTTGACAATATTCCGTTGTCGGCATCGAATCTGAAAACAAGATTTTCTTTTTTCAGGTTTGAAGAATCGGGAATAAATGAAAATTTATATTTTAATGTATTTGTGAATGTATATCCCGTAAAAAGACGGATATAATTTTGGAGTTGACTATCAATTTCATCAATCATAAATTTTATTGTTCCGGGTTGATAGGGTATATCCGACTCACCAATGATGAGTGATATTCTTTCTTTTCGAAGTTTTGTAATTATTTCCGAAATCTCTTTTGCTTTTTCTTCATTTGATTTTTCAACAATAAATTTTGTAACTTTCTTATGCTGAATGACAGAAGTGTCTACTAAAATTTTTTCTATTGAAGTATCATATTTTATTTTCAGATTTTCGATAAATTGCAAATCAGATTTATCAGGAGAATCATCATTTTTAATAATCATCTTTTTTTCAATAATGTTTTTTTCGGGGTTGAAGTTTTTGAAAAAATTCACCGAAGAAATTATTCCATTTTCATTTAAATTAACAAACAACTTACTATGAAACTTTTTGTTTTTTGAACATTGAGGAAGTTCAACAAAAAAAGTTTTTTCTTTGTCGGATGTAAAATCATCAGAAATATTGATATCAGAAATTTCATAACTTACGGAATTGTTTATATAAACATCGGTCAAACCCAGATATTTTGAAGCATATTGAGCAAATGGTCCTTTAACAATAGTGATTTTATTTATTGCAACATCAATGTTCAGGACTGTTTTCGGAAGTGAATAGTAAACTCCGTATTTTCCGGTAGCATTGAACTTGTCATCAACATGAATAATTTTATAACCGGTACACTGAGAAAATAAAATTATTAATAATAAAAACACCAGATGAATTATCTTCATAAGCAATAGTTGTTTTAATTAAAAAAAATTCTGTTTAAATTAATAAACAAACTCTGAAGTAAAAAAAATAAAATATATCTGAATTTAATACTTTGGCTCCTTTAAAATATTATTGTTCCTTGCTTTTTCCTATTTTAAATCGCAAGCCAAGTGTAAAAATACTTTGATTATAGTCACCGAAGACATGTTTTAATTCAATAAAAGGAAGAATGGATTCTAAATTTAATTGAAAGCCCACACCTGCATTAGCTCCGTATATTGCTTTTTTAGTGCTATTGTTTTCTTTCGGGTTACCTGTAAGAGGCGAACTGTATTTAAATGCGGTGTCAATTTTTGTATTTGCGATATTTAAACCTGCAATAGGATAAATTCCGATAATATCCCATTTAAATATATAACGTAAATTAAAGTTTACATCCCACAGTGATGTAGTTTTGCTATAAGCAACAAAATCCTGATTAAGCTTGGAAAATGTTGATAAGTTAAGCTCCAGATTCATCTTCTCTTTGAAAAAAGCGAAAAGACCTCCGACATTAATTCCGGCTGTACTGATTTGAGTTCCATATGAAAATCCGATTCCAACACCGAATTTCTGAGCTCTTGTTGTTAAAGTTAAAAATGAAAATACTGCTAAAATTAATATGAACTTTCTCATGTTTTTTAGGTTTTACGTAATAAAATGTATTTTACAAAAATAAAAATTTATTTATAAAAAACTAATCTATTTTAATTTTACTTATAGTGAATTTATAATTTTAATATTTCATACTTTAATTATTTTTACAAATATACATTTTTTGATTAATTACAAAAAAAATTATTATTGCTCATAAATAGCAGTTCCTATTACATTTTTACTGCTGCTTGTAGCTGGTGTTGCATTAATTGACTTCTTTTTAGTCCAGTCGTAGGCAAGTTTTGTTTTCTTGGAATGGAACAAAATCAATGAATCACAGTATTCTTAGAATAGAAAAAAAATATAAATAGAGTTTATATAAGTTAATATTATTTTGTTGTATTAATGAAACTGGATGTTAGATGCTTGATACTTAAAAATTTTTAGCTTCTATCATCAAATTTCTAACTTCTTTTTCACGTCATTTTAAGCACTATTATATATTTTCTATTTCCATTAAAACATCGTCTTTCATCACCGTATCGCCGGGTTTTATATTTATTTTTTTTATTATTCCCGATGTGTGTGTTCTGATTTCATTTTCCATTTTCATAGCTTCAAGTATCAGCAACGGGTCGTTTTCCTTGACAGAAGCGCCTTCTTCAGCAAGAAGTTCAATAATTTTTCCGGGCATTGGAGCAAGAACATCTTCTTTTTTTGAGCCCTCAAGTATTTTATCAAGATGTTTTTTTCTGCTGAATGAAATAGGTGTTTCAACCGTAAACTTGTAACTTATGCCATTTATAAGAATGGTATATTTATTCTGACTCCTCTCAAGAATTTCTACCGGATATATCAGATTTCCCAAAACTATATAAGTGAATCCATCTGTTCCTTCTTCAATCTGAACATTTAAAACTTTTTTGTTCACCTTAATAATATTTTCAGGACTGATATTTACTTCAAATTTATTTTTATCACTAAGTGTAATATATTTTATTGTTGAGGCGCTATCACTTGATTTAAAAAGAATATTCATATCGGTTTGTTTTTAATTTATTACAAATAACTATTAACTTTAAATTATAACGATTTCATTCTTTTATTAAGTACCCATGCACTTATGTTTTTACGTCTGTCAGGTTCGAGGTTCGACTCTTTATAGCTTGTAGCTTCAGCGTGATAATCAACAGTAGCTAAAAGTGCAGCCAGCATTTCTTCTTCCGGTTCGCGGTAACAAAGGTCATCCAGTTCTTTTTCAATAAAGTCGGTGCTTATGTTTCCTTTTACGAATGCCTTATTATTTAATACTGCTTTGAAAAAAGGAACTGTTGTTTTCAATCCTTTTATTTTAAATTGATTTAATGCTTTCAGAGTATTTTGAATAGCTTTATTTCTGGTATCTCCGTAAACAATTAATTTTGCAATCATGGAATCGAAATCGGAAGTAATTGCCGAACGTTCCTGTATGCCTGTATCAATACGTATGTTCGTACCTTTTGGTAAAACAAGCAAATCAATAATTCCCGTATTAGGCGAAAAATTGGATTGAACATCTTCGGCATTTATTCTGCACTCAATTGCCCAACCTTCAAGGTTTACGTTATTTTGAGTAAATGGAAGTTTTTCACCTTCAGCAATTTTGATTTGCATTTCAACAAGGTCGGTATGTGTTATCATTTCGGTTACGGGATGTTCAACCTGAATGCGGGTATTCATTTCCATAAAATAAAATTTTTTGTCTTTGTCTAACAGAAATTCAACGGTACCTGCATTTTCATATTTCGCTGCTTTTGCCATTTTAATTGCCGTATCGCCCATTTTCTTCCTCAGCTTTTCATCTAAGGCAACAGAAGGCGCTTCTTCAAAGAGTTTCTGATGACGTCTTTGAATGGAACATTCTCTTTCTCCGAGATGAATTACATTTCCGAATTTATCACCGAAAACCTGAAATTCAACATGTCTTGGTTTATAAAGGTACTTTTCAACAAATAGAGCAGGATTATTAAAAGCTTTTTCGGCTTCGGAAGATGCCTGTTTGAAAAGCTTTTCCATTTCCGATGCTTTTTCAACAATACGCATTCCTCTTCCGCCGCCACCTGCAACAGCTTTTATAATTACCGGATATCCGATTTTTTTTGCAATTTTAATTGCATCATTAACATTTTTTACTTCACCATCACTTCCCGGAATTAAAGGAATACCAGTTTCTGTAGCAATTTTTTTGGCAATAGTTTTTTGCCCCATGTTGTAAATAACTTCATGTGAGGGTCCTATGAATATAATATTTTCTTCTTTACATCGTCTTGCAAAATCAGGATTTTCGGCTAAAAATCCGTATCCCGGATGAATTGCCATAATCTTTTTTTCTTTTGCAAGTGCAACTATTCCTTCAATATCAAGAAATTCGGAAGCAACGGCAGGATTTTCAGGAATTTCAAAAACGTCATCTGCCAAATCAAGATACAAGGCATTAGCATCTTTTCTGGATTTAATGACATAAGTTTTTATTCCGAGCCGCTTGGCTGTTTTCATTATTCTAACAGCTATTTCCCCTCTGTTCGCAATTAAAATGCTTTTGATTTTCATCTTTTTAAAATTATATTGTCAAATTGTTTAATTGTTAAATTGCTAAATTGGTGTTTGTATATTTTAAACTTTGTGAAAACCTTTGTGTTCTTTGTGGTAAAAAAAGATAACCACAAAGTTCACAAAGAATATTACGCAAAGAACACAAAGAAATATACTTTATAATAATATCATTTTTCTACAATTAAGCAATTTTAATTTATAATGGAATATTCCCATGTTTTCGTGCTGGTTTCAAGTCTTGTTTATTTTCCAGTGCTTCAAAAGCAGCAATTAATTTCATTCGTGTTGCGGCAGGGTCCATTACTTCATCAATAAGTCCTTTTTCATAAGCAACATAAGGATTAGCTATTTCCAGTCTGTATTTTTCTGCCATTTCTTTTTTGAATTGTTGTGGATTCTCAGCAGCTTCAAGTTCTTTTCTGTAAAGTATTGCTACAGCACCTTCGGGACCCATGACGGCAATTTCGGCAGTAGGCCATGCAAAATTAAAATCGCTTCCGAGTCGCTTGCTGTTCATTACACAATATGCTCCGCCATAAGATTTTCTAAGAATAACTGTTATTTTAGGAATAGTTGCTTCGCTGTATGCATACATTAATTTTGCCCCGTGTTTTATTACACCGCCATGTTCCTGATTTATTCCCGGTAAAAAACCCGGCACGTCTTCAAGTGTTAATACAGGAATATTGAAAGCATCGCAGAATCTCACAAATCGAGCTCCCTTCATTGAAGAATTAATATCCAGACATCCTGCCAGAACTTTCGGTTGGTTTGCCACAATTCCTATAGTTTTTCCATTCAACCTTCCGAAGCCAATAACAATATTCTGGGCAAAATTTTCCATTACTTCGAGAAATTTTTCCCCATCAATAATTAATTTTATTACATCTTTTATATCATAAGCTTTATTAGGGTCGTCGGGAACTATATCGCGAAGTTTTTCAACAGGACCGATTGTTGTTATACTTGCATTTGAAATTGGAGGGTCTTCCATATTGTTCGATGGAAGATATGATAAAAGTTTTTGAACGCCGAGCAAAGTATTTTCTTCATCTTCATATATAAAATGAGCCACACCACTTTTTTTTGCATGAGCAGTAGCACCTCCTAAATCTTCAAATGATACTTCTTCATTCAAAACTTCCTTAACAACATTGGGACCGGTAACAAACATATAGCTTGTTTTATTTGTCATAAAAACAAAGTCGGTTAAAGCAGGAGAATAAACAGCACCTCCGGCGGCAGGACCCATGATTACCGAAATCTGAGGAATAACTCCCGATGAAGCAACGTTCCTGTAAAATATGCTTGCATAACCGGCTAAGCTCATAACTCCTTCCTGAATTCGTGCACCACCCGAATCCATAAGACCTATAATGGGAGCACCCATTTTAAGAGCCATATCCTGAATTTTATTTATCTTGGCAGCATGAACAGAACCAAGCGAACCGCCCATAACAGTGAAATCCTGAGCATAAATAAAAACCAATCTCCCGCTGATTTTTCCGTGACCGGTAATAACTCCATCACCTAATACTTTTTTTACTGTACCAAAACCGGCATCGGCAGGTTGTGCCTGCGCATCAATTTCATCGAAAGTTCCGGGGTCTAATAAAATATCTATTCTTTCTTTAGCGGTAAGTTTACCTTTAGAGTGTTGTTTTTCCCGTGCCTCTTTTCCTCTCAGTTCCTTAATGGCTTCGTTCCTTTTAGTGAATTCCTGAAAACGCTTTCCTTTTACATCCATTTATAATTGATTTAATTATTATTTAGAGTTTGTCCAAAATGTCCGATTTCTTTGTTATTCTCGTTTTAAAAATCAGTCATTTACTACAGTAAACTCCTGATTTTTAAAACTTCGAAAGCCTCGAACTCGGACATTCTGAACCAAACTCTCGACTTTATATACGATACTATTTAGTATTTCTAAGGTTTATAAAGAAAAAATATCTTCCCAAGATATTGCAAAGGTAGTAATTTTTAAAAAACAAAAAATATTGAGGTTGGTTTTATGAAATAATTAGTTTGTCCAAAATGTCCGATTTTTTCGTTATTATCGTTTTAAAAACCACAAATTACAAACATTTAA
This sequence comes from Bacteroidales bacterium, assembly GCA_041671145.1. NCBI lineage: Bacteria > Pseudomonadati > Bacteroidota > Bacteroidia > Bacteroidales > Bacteroidales bacterium. The sequence continues at coordinate 23,234 of JBAZBZ010000023.1, forward strand.
ATTTTTGGGAATTAATCAGGTTAATGATTTAAAAATATTTTTTAAAAATAAGTTAATAAAATTGTGTTTTGAATTTATTTTTTTTAAACTTGCAATATAAAATACAAGGTTTCAATAATTAAAATTTCAATGAGAAACAAATCGAAAAGTTTTAAAATAATATCAATTTTTATTCTTGTAGCTTTTTTTATTTTACAAAGAAACTTGTCTTTTGCTCAGCAAAAAGAGGAAACTACCGTAAAATCCGATACCGCTGAAAAAAATATAAAAAGTAAAAAAGAAGGATTTAAACCAGGTCCATATATTATTCATCACATTCTTGATGCTCATGTATGGCATATAGCTGAAATCGGACATACAGAAATTGCAATTAATTTGCCTGTTATTCTTATTTCAGAAAAGGGAATTGATGTTTTTAATTTCAGTAAATTCAAAACCGAAGAGGAAGCACTTAAATATAACGGATACATTTGTTCTCACGAAAAAATAACTGCCGAAGATGGCAGAAAAATTTATGATTTTTCAATAACAAAAAATGTTATGTCGCTTTTTGTTAGTGTGCTTCTGCTTTGTATAATTTTTATTTCTGTTTCCCGTTCTTATGTTAAAAGAAAAGGGCACGCACCCAAAGGAATTCAGTCATTTCTCGAGCCATTGATATTATTTGTTCGCGATGATATTGCAAAACCATCAATCGGAGAAAAAAAATACGAAAAATATATGCCGTTTTTGTTGACATTGTTTTTCTTTATTTTCATTAATAATCTTCTCGGTTTAATACCAATTTTCCCGGGCGGTGCAAACCTTACAGGAAATATAGCCGTTACAATGATATTGGCATTATTTACTTTTACAATTACAACTTTCAGTACAAATAAATCATATTGGCTTCACATAATTAATACACCCGGAGTGCCATGGTGGCTTAAACTTCCCTTACCTATAATGCCATTTGTTGAAACCGTGGGAGTTTTCTCAAAGCCATTTGTTTTAATGGTCCGATTATTTGCAAATATAACTGCCGGACATATAATTGCACTTGCATTTATTGGTTTGATTTTTATTTTCGGACAAATAAACGTTTCCGTTGGATATGGTATTTCTGTGGTTTCTATTTTATTTTCAGTATTCATGGGATTGATTGAACTATTGGTTGCATTTTTACAGGCGTATGTATTTACACTTCTTTCGGCAATTTATTTCGGAATGGCAAAGGTAGAAGAAGAACATCATTGATATTTAGGATTTAGAAATCAGAAATTAGGATTTAAAAATAAAAACGTTGAAAATTATTTTTTATTAACTAAATATTTAAAACTATGTTAGCATTAATTTTATTAGATGTAGCGCTTGCAAAAATGGGTGCAGGCATCGGCGCAGGAATTGCAGCAGTCGGAGCAGGTATCGGCATTGGCAGAATTGGTGGAAGTGCATTGGAATCAATAGCACGTCAGCCGGAAGCTCTTGGTGATATCCGTTCAAACATGATTGTTGCTGCCGCACTTGTTGAAGGTGTCGCTTTATTTGCAATAGTAATTTGCTTTTTGGCAATTATTATGTAACAGGCAAAAAATCTTTACACCTCAGCGGTTGGCTGAGGTGTGAGAATTTGAATTTGAAAATTTGAAATTTAAACTAAATCTCAAAACATAAAACTATGGAACTTGTAACCCCAGGTTTAGGATTGATTTTCTGGATGACAATTTCATTCGGAATTTTATTATTTATCCTTGGCAAATTTGCGTGGAAGCCGATAATAAGAATGCTTAAAGAAAGGGAAGAATCTATTGAAAATTCTCTTCGTGCTGCCGATAAAGCAATAGAAGATATTGAAAAACTAAAAATAAGCAATGAAGAATTATTGAGAGAAGCAAAAAATGAAAAAGACCAAATATTAAAAGAAGCAAGAAAAATAAAAGAATCTATAATTGAAGAAGCAAAAACAAAAGCTACCGATGAAGCTAACAGAATATTGGAGCAGGCACGCGAAAATATTAATAATGAAAAAATGGCTGTCATTACAGAACTCAAAAATCAAATTGCAACTCTTTCAATTGAAATTGCCGAGAAAATAATGAGAGAAGAATTATCAAAAGATGAAAAACAAAAAACTTTTATTAATAAACTTATTAATGAAGCAAAACTGAATTGAAATAATTGAGAAATTTAATTTTGCGTAAAGACGCAAAGAACGCAGATAAAAACTGGGAACTGAAAACTATAAACTGAAAAGTTGATTTATGAAACAAACAAAAGTTTCGTCGCGATATGCAAAGGCACTGTTTGAATTATCAATAGAAACAAAGCAACTCGAAGATATTAAAAATGATATAGATTTAATTTATCAGGTAACCACCGATTCAAGGGAATTTGATGTTGTTTTGAGTAGTCCTATTATCGGCGTTGATAAAAAAATCGCAGTGTTTAAGGCGGTTTTTGAAAACAAAATAAAAGAACTTACATTTTCGTTTATCAGGATAATTGTAACAAAAAATCGCGTATCATGTTTAAAAGAAATTGCAGAAAAATTTATTGAACTTTATAAAGAATACAAAGGAATAAAAACAGCTCACCTCACAACTGCCTCTAAAATTGATAACGAAATAAAAAATAAAATACTTCAATTAATAAAGAATTCCGTCAATTCCGAAGTTGAATTGATTGAAAAAGTAAATCCCAATATTCTCGGCGGCTTTGTGCTTACAATAGAAGATAAACAGTACGATGCAAGTATTATGGAAAAAATCAAGGAACTCAAACAGGATTTTAATATTAATGTTTATCAAAGAAAATATTAACCTCACCCCTACCCCATTTTCTGAATGAGTTGAGAATTAATCCGAAAAATTATAATAAAATAAATGACAACTGAAAATCATAATAAAATCCTTCTTTTTTAGTTTTAACTTTATAAACTTTTTAACTTTTTTTGATGTTTAAAAATCTCCTTGGCACCATTACAACCCGTTTTATAATAGCAGTAATAAATTTTATTATTATATTGTTAACTTCAAGAGAACTCGGTCCTGAAAAATATGGAACAATTAGTTTAATAATACTTGTAATTTCTTTTGTGTTGATATTTGGTGGATTTATTGGTTCTGCCTCGTTGGTTTATATGGCTTCACGATACGACCTTTTCAAGCTTTTTGTAATATCTTACGTATGGACATTTATTTCTTCTGTTCTTGTTACTGCAATACTTTATTTTTTAAATTTAATTCCTTCGGGATTTGCTGTTTCTGTTTTGTTTTTATCGTTGATTAGAACTTTAACCGAAGTGAACCAAACGATATTACTTGGCAAGGAAAAAATTGCAAAGTTCAATTCAATTACTTTAATTCAAACTATTATCACACTTGTTGTAATTATTTATTTGTTTCTGATAATTGGGAAAAAAGAAGTTACTTCTTATATTATTTCAATTTATATAGCTTACATCATAAGTTTTATAATAAGTTTTATTTATATTTTTAAAGATTTAAAATACACCGATTTCAAAGGCATTGACAAAATTGTAAAAGAAGTTTTTAAATTTGGTTTATTTGTTCAAACAAGCAACATTATTCAGCAATTAAATTATAGGTTAAGCTATTATATTGTTGATTCATTTCTCGGAAGGTATGCACTTGGAGTATTTACACTCGGTGTTCAACTTTCAGAAAGTATTTGGATAATAAGTAAAAGTATGGCTACGGTTCTGTATGCAAGAATTTCAAATTCAAGCGATGCAGAATATTCAAAAAATATCACTATACGTTTTGCAAAAATCAGCTTTCTTATATCGCTGTTCTGTATTATTGTTCTGCTGATTATTCCCGAAAACATATTTATTTTAATTTTCAGAAAAGAATTCGGAGGAATGAAAAATGTAATTGCATTTTTAAGCATTGGCATTTTGTCTGTAGCAACATCAACAATGTTTGGTCATTATTATTCAGGAACAGGTAAGCCGCATTTTAATACAATGTGTTCAATAATAGGATTGGTTTTTACACTAACTTTCGGATTTGTTTTAATTCCCGAATTAGGAATAACAGGTGCTGCAATGACTTCCACATTTTCATATTTTGCATCTTTCATGTTTTCCTTGGTAATTTTTATTAATATTACAAAAACAAAATACCGTGAATTGTTTGTTTTAAAAGATGATTTCAAATTAATAATTCAGGAAATAAAAAAATTTAAAAATAAAAATTAATTTATTTTTTACAATTTACAATTAACCATTAACTTACTTGACAATGGAATTTGAAAATAAAGAAAACCGCACAGAAATTGGCTCTTTAGGAGAATTCGGACTTATAAAACATCTGACCGAAAATATTAAAATAAAAAATAAAACTACAATAAAAGGAATTGGTGATGATGCTGCAGTCATTGATTTTAATAAAAAGAAAACATTGGTTTCTACAGATATTCTTGTTGAAGGAATTCATTTTGATTTATCATACACACCGTTGAAACATTTAGGATACAAAACAGCAGTTGTTAATTTTTCGGATATAGCTGCGATGAATGCGAAGCCAAGTCAGCTACTTATCAGCATTGCTCTTTCAAATCGTTTTTCTCTTGAGGCGGTTGAAGAACTTTATTCGGGAATACTTATGGCATGCAAAAAATATAATGTTGATTTAGTTGGTGGCGATACAAGCTCAAGTGAAAGGGGTTTGTTTATTTGTCCTACCGTTATTGGTGAAGCCGATGAAGAACAAATAATATACAGAAACACTGCAAAACCAAACGATTTGATTTGTGTCAGCGGTGATTTAGGTGCAGCATACATGGGATTACAGATTTTGGAAAGAGAAAAGGCGGTATTTAGAGTAAATCCCGAAATGCAGCCCGATTTGGCAGGATATGATTACATTCTGGAACGCCAGTTGAAACCCGAGGCAAGAACAGATATTGTAGATTTACTGAAAGATTTAAAAGTTAAACCTACTTCGATGATTGATGTGTCTGATGGTTTGGCTTCGGAACTGCTTCATATCTGCGCCGGTTCAAATGTCGGTTGCAGTATTTATGAAGAAAAAATTCCGCTCGATGAAAAAACTTTTAACACTGCTATTGAATTTAAAATGGACCCGACGGTTTGTGCATTAAGCGGAGGCGAAGATTATGAATTGCTTTTTACAGTTGACATTTCCGATTTCGAAAAAATAAAAGGAATAAGAGAATTTACAATAATAGGACATATTACGGAAAAAGAAGCGGGAGTAAATCTAATTTCACGAAGTGGTTCTCAAAATCCTATAACTGCTCAGGGGTGGGATTCAATATTGAAGAATAAAAAATAGCCATGAGCTACGAACATTGAGCTATGAGAAGAAATAGAATGTAACAACACTACAAACTTTTTAATTATCCCATTAGTCAATTTGCTTCAACGGCTTTTTTCAATTCAACAAATGAAATATTCCCGAGTGCAATAGGTCTGAGTTGACCCATAATCCAATGTGTTGCCACTTCTTCTTTTGGCGAAATTCTTATTTCGTTGAATTTATTTTTTAAGAAAGGTATCTTGGAAACAATATCTTCTGTTTTTATTTTCTTGAATTTTATTGTTGTTAAAACAGAATCGAAATCCATTTTTGAATGTTCATAAATCACGGGTAGCATTTTTTTTATCAGTTGCAAATCGAGATTATTATTTTTGAGGAATTTAAAAAGTTCATATATCTGGTTTTCGTTGAATTCTCTGCCTCGCTGATAATGTCCTTCAATATATTTGAAATTTTGTCCTAAAAATGTTCCTGTAATTTTCGGACTTATTTTAAGTTCTTCATGTATTTTTTCTATCAAAGGATATAAATTTTTCTTGAAGATATAAGTATAAGTATCTACGGGAACATCCCATTTCCTCAGTTGATTATATCTTTCAATTACATCATTTGGCAAATTTTCATGCAACTTGTTAATATGGCTGTCTTCCAAAGGTATCGGCGCTGTATCGGTATCGGGATACATGCGGTCTGCTCCGGGCAGCACTCTTTCGAAAATTGTGGTTCCGTCAATAAATGATTTTCGGGTTTCATTTGGAATACCTTCTATTGCCAACTTGCATCTTTCTTCAATTGTATCAAGAGCTGTTTTTATATCGGCTTCGGGTCCCCAGAAAATTATCTGTGCGTCATTTTCTCCGCTCTTCAACAATGTTTGTATTTTATCAAGGTCGTCTTTTGCAATACACGATTCGAGCTCTTCGGAATGAGTCATGTTTGGTTTTTCAATGCAAGCTATTACTTTCAGCCGGTCGCTTATTTCGTTTGCAAACATTTTTCCGGGTTGAGTGAAGTGAGAAAGAATTCCTTTGAATTCATAAAGATTAACCGCATAAATTTTATAATTCAATTCGCTTGCAGTTTTCACATAATCGCAAGGAAATGCGAAAAAATGAAGGTCAATTTCTTTTGAAACAATATGCCATTTTTTTGCATCTTTGATTTTTTCGTTCAGGAGATTTTTTACTCTAAGCAAAGCCCATTGCCTGAAACATTCGTTATGTGTCAGTTCGGGAATCCATTTTGTATGTGAAACTCCTTTTATTTCAACCCTTCTACCGCCTCTGCAACTTACGTTTACATCTTGTCTTCCGGCACCTATGCCTGTCCGCACTTTTCCTGTACTTCTGTTCAGAAATCTTATGTAGTCGCATGCTTCTTTTACTTCATCGGGATTAACCATGTCGGGATATGTAACTGTTTCAATCAGAGGCATACCAAGGCGGTCGGTGCGATATATTCTTCTATGACCGATATCAGATACTTCACGGCATGAATCTTCTTCAATACTAAGCTGAATCAATCGTACTTTTTTGTTTTTTAATTCTATTTCTCCTTCAACACCTATAATTGCTGTTCGCTGAAATCCGGTGGGAATGCTTCCGTCGAGATATTGCTTACGTGTAACATGAACTTCACCAACAATATTGAATTTTGAAAGCAAAGATATTTGTATTGAAATATCAAGTGCATCTTTATTTATATGAAACGGTGGTGTATCGTCAACTTCATAAGTACAAGTAGTTTCATTTTTAATCCTGTAAACAATTTCTTTTCTGGTTTTAAATTCCATGAGAGCAGTTCCATCGTATTCACCGAGTTCGCTCAAAGTGGGACGCATGTGCCGTATAACTTCCGCATCGTATTGCTCTGCTTTCTGATAAATTCCGGCAGGACAATTACAGAAAAGTTTTTTATCCGTGAGTAGCTGCTGGTGAACTTCAAGTCCCGACATAAACCCTATATTGGTATATGTTTCCTGTGTTGCTTCCTTTCGACTCACATAACCAATGGCTTTCTTTGATTCATTATAGTTGGAAAGGGCATCAAATTTATTTTTCATCTTCCTGTTCGTGTTTAGTTCTTCTAAAAGGGATACCAAAATTATAAAATTAAATAAGAAATAAAAAAAGTTTTATTAGTGGATTTTAATATTATTCGGAAAACATTGCTTTTTCAATAAGATAAAATATTTTTATTATAATAAAATTTATTAATTTTACTAACAATTTCACTTAAAGGTTTACATTAAACAGCCAATTTGAATATGATAGAGAATGATAATATAAATAAGAGAAATACCGATATCGGAAGTAAAGATAAATTAAAGGAATTAGCTGCAATTAGTCTCACAACTAACATTGTTAAGGAAGCAAAATCAATAAATGAAACACTGCAGCAAATTTGTTCAATTCTGCCCAAGGCATTGCAGTATCCAGAATCTGCCGTTGCCAGAATAAAGTTTGAAGAAAATGAATTCACTACTTCAAACTTCAGGGTTACAAAGTGGAAAATGATGCATGAGTTTGAAACTATAGATGAAAAAACAGGTGCTATCGAGGTTTATTATATAAAAGAATTTCCGGAAATCGAAAATAGTCCTTTTTCAAAAGATGAAACTCAACTTGTCGGCAATATTGCAAAAATAGTTACCGGTTACATAAATAGCATAAGAATAAAAAACACAATTACAAAACCACAATTAAAAAATGATTTGCCAAAACAACGAAGTCAGAGTTCATCAAGTCGTCAGCTATTACAACAATATTTGAACAAAAGCAATCAGGACAGGTATATTTATCATGACCTCATGCCTTTCAAGGTACGTGAAATATTGCTGGTTTCAACAATGTATGATGCATTTATCATTGAAAGCGAAGGAAGATTTTCCGAATATGTTCTCGGTGAATATTATCAGCTTAATCTTACTTCGATACCAAGAATTACAGGTGTTTCAACTGTTGAAGATGCTTTCGAACTTCTTAATTCAAAACATTTCGACCTTGTAATAATAATGATGGGAGTTGATAAAAATACTCCGATTGAACTGAGTAAACTTATAAAAAATGAATATTCATATATTCCTGTACTTCTTCTTCTCAATAATAATAACGACATAGCAATTTTTGAAACTGATAAAAATAAACTTGTAAATATTGACAAGATTTTTATCTGGAACGGAGATACAAAAATATTTTTTGCAATGATTAAGTATATTGAGGATAGGGTAAATGTTGAAAACGATACTGAAAAAGGTTTGGTAAGAGTTATTCTTTTGGTTGAAGATTCGCCAAAGTATTACTCAAGATATTTGCCTTTGCTTTATACTATTGTTCTTGAGCAAACGAAAAGAATAATGAAAGATGTTACAACCGATGAATTATACAAAGTGCTACGCTTACGTGCCCGTCCTAAAATACTTCTTGCTTCTACTTATGAAGAGGCGATAAATATTTTCAACAAATACAAGGACTATATGCTTTGTTTAATATCCGATGTTAAGTTTGAAAGAAAAGGAAAAGTTGACAGTGACGCAGGATTTCATTTGGTTAAACATATAAAATCACAGATTGAAGATTTGCCGACAATAATTCAATCTTCGAATATACAAAATCTGAGCAGAGCCTATGCTCTTAAAGCAAGTTTTATTGATAAAAATTCAGAAAGTTTGCTGCACGACTTTAAAAGTTTTATTATTCATTATCTTGGGTTCGGTGATTTTGTATACAAAGATGAAGACGACAATGAAATAGCCGTGGCGAGAACATTGAAAGAATTCGAATCACACCTGAGTACAATTCCCGCAAGTTCGCTTAATTATCATGCTACAAGAAATCACTTTTCACTATGGCTGATGGCAAGAGGCGAAATTCAAATTGCAAAAATCATACATCCTGCTAAAACCAGCGACTTTAGCTCTCCTGATGAATTAAGAAATTATCTGATTAGTGTTATTGAAATATTCAGAAGTGAACAAAACAGGGGAAAAGTAATAGGCTTCGAAGAATCGGCATTGCAGGATGAAACAAATATAATGAGTCTTGCAAGCGGTTCATTAGGCGGTAAGGGAAGAGGACTCGCATTTATAAACACACTGGTATATAATTTTGATTTTTCTAAAATAATTCCCGACATTAAAATCTGTACACCGAAAACCTCAATTATAGGAACAGATGAATTTTTGCTTTTTCTCGAAAGCAATGACCTGAAAAAAGTATATACTGAAAAAGATCATAACCTGATAAAGGAGTGGTTCTTAAACGGGAAGCTCTCAGAAGCTTTGATGACTAAGCTTGAGAAACTCCTTAATGTAATTAATAATCCGGTTGCAATTCGTTCATCAAGTTTGTTTGAAGATTCTTTAATGCAGCCATTTTCGGGCGTTTTCGATACAATTTTATTACCTAACAGCCATCCCGATATAAGAGTAAGAGTTGAACAAGCTGCTAATGCAATCAAGCTTGTTTATGCTTCAATTTTTTCCGATAACTCTCGTGCATATTTTGAAGCGGTTAATTATAAAATTGAAGAAGAAAAAATGGCTGTCATCATTCAGGAAGTTGTGGGTAATAAATATGAAAATTACTATTACCCTCACATCAGCGGTGTGGCACAGTCGTATAATTTTTACCCTTATGCTCACATGGAGCCGGAAGAAGGATTTGCTGTCATAGGAATCGGACTTGGAAAGTATATTGTTGAAGGCGAAAAAGCATTCAGGTTTTCTCCGAAATATCCAAGCGTGGAAATTAATTCCACAAAAGACCAAATCAAAAATTCACAATTATTGTTTTATGCAGTTGATACAAACAGGTATGATATAAATATAATGAAAGGCGAAGATGCCGGATTAGAAAAATTAGACATTGATGCAGCCGAAAGACACGGCAACCTAAAACATTGCGCATCAGTTTATGATGCTGAAAACGATAGAATAATTCCGGGAGTTGATTCACCGGGACCGCGACTTTTGAATTTTGCCAATATAATGAAATACGATTATATTCCTCTCGCACGAACAATTGATAGTTTGCTTGGCATTATTAAGGAAGCAATGGGAAGCCCTATTGAAATTGAATTTGCAGTTGATTTAACAAAAAATGAAGAAGGACTGGCTTCTTTTTATTTGTTGCAGATTAAACCCCTCTTCAGTAAAGAACATGAATTTAATCTGAATCTCGAGGATATTGATAAAAAACAGATTTTACTTTATTCAGAAAAGGGAATGGGAAACGGAAAAATTGACGAAATATATGATGTTATTTTTATTGATGCAGAAAAGTTTGACAAATCTAAAACAATGGAAATGACAGATGAAATAGAACAACTCAACGCAGAAATGGTTAAACAAAATAAAAAATATATATTGATAGGACCGGGTAGATGGGGTACACGCGATAGATGGATTGGAATTCCTGTTCAATGGACACAGATATCAAATGCAAAAATAATTGTTGAAACAAGTACTGAAGATTTGCCGCTTGATGCTTCACTCGGTTCGCATTTTTTTCACAATATAACTTCATTGAATATCGGTTATTTCTCGGTCAAACATTCATCGCAAACAGAGTTCATCAGATGGGATGTTTTGCATAAACAAAAAGTAATAATGGCTACAAAATTTTTCAAACATGTGAGGTTTAGCAAACCCCTGTCAATTATTATGGATGGTAAAAAAAGAATTTCTTTTATTACGTGGAATTGAAAAAATAGTTAATGGTTAATAGTTAATAGTGAATAAAGATGCTTTCTCTCATAGCTCGATGCTCGTAGCTTTTAGCTAATAACTATCAACTAAACTAACATAAAACAATATATTTAATTTAACATGAATTTAGGAAGAATACTAATTATTGATGATGAAGAAAAAATTCGTTTTCTCCTTCATAGAATTCTTGAATTAGAAAAATTTGAAATTTTTGAAGCTCCTGATGCCAAAACAGCTTTTAAAAAACTCGAACAATCCGATATAGATGTTGTACTTTGTGATGTAAAACTTCCCGACGTTGATGGTGTTGAACTTTCTCATCAGATAAAAATAAAATATCCACTCGTCGAAATTATTATTCTTACCGCTTATGGAAATATTCCCGATAGCGTAAAAGCCATTAAATACGGTGCTTTTGATTATATCACAAAAGGTGATGACAATGATAAAATTATTCCGCTTGTTCATCGTGCTTTGGAAAAGGTGAAGCTTCAAAAGCGTTTGCAACGATTGGAAAAACATATAGAAAAATTTTCGCTTGATGGAATTATTGGCAAATCAAAAAATATTCTCGAAGCTATTGAACTTGCTAAAAAAGTTGCACCAACTGATGCTACGGTTCTTTTACTTGGAGAAACAGGAACCGGAAAAGAATTATTTTCACAGTCAATTCATAATGCAAGCCCCCGAAAAGACAAGCCATTTATTGATGTTAATTGCAGTGCATTCCCAAAAGAGTTGCTTGAATCGGAAGTATTTGGACATAAAAAAGGTGCATTCACCGGAGCCAATTATGATAAAAAAGGGTTATTTGAAGAGGCAGATGAAGGAACATTATTTCTTGATGAAATCGGCGATATGCACATTGATTTGCAGGGAAAATTATTGAGATTCCTCGAAACGCAAACATTTACCAGAGTCGGTGAAACAAAGCCCACTCATGTTAATGTTAGAATTATTTCTGCAACAAATAAAAACTTAGAAAACGAATGTAAAATCGGAAACTTCAGAGAAGACCTTTACTATCGTCTTTCGGTTTTTAAAATCCGAATTCCTTCTTTAACTGAAAGAAAAGAAGATATTGAGCTTTTGGCAAACCATTTCATTGATGTTTACTCAACAAAAATAAAGAAGAATATTAAAGGAATGAACAAAGAGTTTTTTAATAAGCTCATGAATTATAACTGGAAAGGAAATACAAGAGAATTAAAAAATATAATTGAACGCGCAGTAATTTTAGCAGAAAAAAATATTCTGACAATTGATTTGCTTCCTTTTGAAATCTCAGATTCAAATGCCAGTTCATCAATCAATATCGAAAATGCTTCACTTGCCGATATTGAAAAATCATATATCCTGAAAGTTCTTTCTCTCTCGGAAGGAAATAAATCCAAAGCCGCTGAAAAGCTTGGTATAGGGCTAACTACACTGTATAGAAAATTGGAGCAATATCAGATAGAATAAATTTAAGTTAGAAGTCCGAAGACAGAAGTAAAAAGCTTTTAGCTACGAACTTCTATCCACAAGAAAAAAATTATTTTTCACTATTCATTTCTTTCTATTCCAATAAAATTTTCTCAAATTCTAAAACGCCTGTTGGCGAAAGGTTTTGCACTCTTAAAAACGGAATACCGTTTTCTTTTTCTGCATAATATTTTTCACTTTCAGTTGCCTTTGGAGTTGCACCGCTTGAAATACATATTACATAATCGCGTAGTTTTTTCGGCTTCTTTGCTAATACCTTTTTTTAAAGTTCTAATAATTCGGGAACATAATAAAAAGGGTCAAAACGTTTTTCCAATTCGCTTTTTTGAACCAAAAAAACTTTGTCTTTATTCAGTGTTGGCGATATATTGAAACTGCTCATTATTTCTTTGGCTTTTTGGAGTTTAATTTTTTAGCAGTAGTTTCTATTTGCTTTACGAAGTGTTTTTCGGCTTCTGAGAGTTCGTTTTTTGTTAGCTCTTTATATTTTTCATATTCTACATTTGCTTTTTTCAACGCTTGTTGATGGCTTATTGCACCTGCATTTTGCAGAATATTATTACCTGTCATTTTTAAAAAATCGTCTAAACGTTTAATCCAATCTTTCATATACATTGGCGTTCTGTTTAGTGCCTGCAATTCTGCCAACTCTAAATATGCCGTCACCATTCGGTTCAATATGTTCAATTCATTTTCATTCAAATAGTTTTTGGCTATTTCGGTTTCATGTTTTGTGGGCTTGCTTCCTTTAAAATTAGTTAAACCTAAGTTAGGTTTAACAGCATCTATTCGCGAGTATATCACTTCTGCGGCTGTTTGTCCGTGTGCTGCCCAGTGCATTTTGTTTTGTACGGTTTGAAAAAACTGAATGGATATTTCCAAATTCGGATCGTAATCAATACTTGTAGCATAAATATCTAATACTTTTCGCCAAAAAACTTTTTCGGATGAACGAATATCACGAATACGAGATAGTAATTCATCAAAATAATTACCACCACCGGCTTGTTTCAGCAATTCATCGTTCATTGTAAATCCCTTTACAATGTATTCTTTCAGCCTTGTAGTAGCCCATTGGCGAAATTTTGTGCCTTGATGACTTTTTACTCTGTATCCTACCGAAATAATTACATCAAGATTGTAAAATTTTACCGGTCGGTCGGTTCCACTAATGTGCAAAATTTGCACATTGCTTTTTTTGTCTAATTCTCCTTCACCGAAAATATTATTTATATGTTTGGTAATAACACTTCTTTCTTTTTGAAAAAGTTCACTCATTTGATTTTGAGTAAGCCACGCTGTTTCGTTCTCTAAACGAGTTTCTATTTTAGTATTTCCGTCTTCGGTTTGATAAATAACAATATTTGTATTTTTCATCTTTATTTTTCTGTATTATTTATATGAGCAATAAAGTTTGAAAGTTCTTTGCCTTTTTCAATTAAATTCATATTGTCTTTATATTGAATACATGTTTTGTCAAATTTATAAAAATTATGAATATAATATTAAACTTTTTGTTAATAAATCTACTTCGCAGCTTATATCTTAAAAAAAATATTTTCCCTTCCATTCTGAAAAACAATTTTTCATTTCGATAAAGATTATTTATCTCCTTCTTAAATTAAATTCTTCTGCATCCCTTTAAATTCAGGCGATATAAATTTCTGGCATAATATTAGTAAAGAGGTAGTTCAAAATTTAAATTTATGACAACTCTTGAAACTTTATTACTGATTGCTATTGGATTATTTTGTTTTGTTATTTTTTTTAAATCAATAGATTTTTTTGACAAAATTTAAAAAAGGAAATTATGGTCGCATTGTTAATTTTATCAATAGTAGTGTTTGGGTATTTAGTTTATGTATTGCTTAAGCCGGAAAAATTTTAAAATAATTTTTTAAAAAGTATTATGATATGATGAGTGAATATTATGGAATAATTGCAATGTTTGGAGTAGCTATCATACTTGCTGTTCCGCTTGGAAAATATATTTCAAAAGTATATGGAGGAGAAAAGAATTTTATGGATTTTATAAATCCATTTGAGAAATTTATTTTTCGATTTTCAGGTATTGATTTAAAAAAAGAAATGAACTGGAAGCAGCATTTGATAGTGATGCTTACAATTAATATGGTATGGTTTGTTTATGCAATGTTAATGCTCGTTACACAAAAATATCATTTTTGGAATCCTGATAATAATCCTTCTATGACGCCAGATTTAGCGTTTAATACTGCAATAAGTTTTGTTGCTAATTGTAATTTGCAGGATTATTCAGGTGAAACAGGAGCATCTTATTTATCACAAGTAGCTGTATTTACTTTCCTTCAATTTGTTTCTGCAGCAACAGGAATGGCAACAGCAATTGTGGTTTTTACTGCTTTAAAAAATAAAACTACTGATAAACTTGGAAACTTCTATAATTTTTTTGTTAAAAGTATTACACGCATTTTATTACCATTATCGCTGCTAACTGCAATTATTCTGGTATTAAATGGTACACCTCAAACTTTTAAAGGAAAAGATAATATTGTAAATCTTGAAGGGAAAAAGGTTCAGGTTTCACGAGGTCCGGCGGCATCTATGATTGCAATAAAACATGTAGGAACAAACGGAGGCGGATTCTTTGGGGCAAATTCTTCTCATCCTTTTGAAAATCCCAATTATTTAACTAACATGGTTGAAATGATTGCTCAGCTTATAATTCCGCTTGCTTTGATTTTCGGATTAGGTTATTATATAAATAGAAAAAGGTTTGTGTGGCTCATATTTGGTGTAATGACATTCGGATTTTTATGTCTAGTTATTCCTACAATTTACTGGGAAGTTAAGGGGAACCCAGCAATCACACAAATGGGAATTACTCAAACTGTGGGAAATATGGAAGGTAAAGAAGTTCGTTTCGGAGTACCGTCTTCTGGCTATTGGAGCATACTTACAACAGTTATTTCAACGGGCTCTGTGAATTCCATGCACGACAGTTTTACGCCGCTGTCAGGAATGATGCAAATGCTCGCCATGATGATTAATTCTTTTTATGGTGGATGTGGAGTCGGATTTCTTAATTATTATATCTTCATAATTTTAGCTGTTTTTATTTCGGGGTTAATGGTTGGGCGAACTCCTGAATTCCTTGGCAGAAAAATTGAAGCTCGTGAAGTTAAAATTGCAGTTATAGTTACATTGCTCACATCACTTTTAGTTAAGGGCTTTACAGCAATAGCGGCATATATGTACGTAAGTAATCCTGTTTCACATGCCGGATGGTTGAATAATCATTTGTTTCATGGGTTTTCGGAAATGCTATACCAGTTTACTTCATGTTTTGCAAATAACGGTTCCGGCTTTGAAGGATTGGGAGATAACACTAAATTCTGGAATATTACAGGAGGATTAGTGATCATTTTAGGACGTTATTTGCCAATTATAGGACCTGTTGCTATTGCCGGATTGCTTGCTCAAAAGAAATATGTCCCTGAATCAGTCGGCACTTTACAAACTGATACAATTACATTCGGAATAATGACTTTTGCAGTTATTATTATTACTACTGCATTATGTTTTTTACCAGGATTAACATTAGGACCGATTGCGGAATATTTTAGTTTTAAATAAATAATAAATAAATGAAACGAAATAAAATATCATTATTCGATAAAAAGTTTTTGAAAAAATCTTTGTTTCAATCTTTCGTTAAATTAAATCCAAAAACTCTGATTAAGAATCCGGTTATGTTTACCGTAGAAATAGGAACATTTGTAATGCTTATAGTTTCGATTTATATATTGTTTACAGGACATTCTGAACAAGGCAGTTTTGGTTATAATTTTTCTATTACGCTTATTCTGTTTATAACTGTTCTGTTTGCAAATTTTGCTGAAGCCATGGCAGAAGCGAGAGGAAAAGCGCAAGCAGAATCTCTTAGAAAAACAAGAGAAGAAACTGTTGCTAATCTTGTTTTACAAAACGGAAACATTAAAAAAGTAAATTCGTCCGAATTAAAAAAAGGAGATATTTTTATTGTTACCGAAGGGGAAATTGTTCCTACAGACGGCGAGATTATTGAAGGATTAGCATCTATTGATGAATCGGCAATTACCGGAGAATCGGCACCGGTGATACGCGAAGCAGGCGGCGACAAATCAAGCGTAACTGGAGGAACAAAAGTTTTATCAAATGAAATAAAAGTTATTGTTACTACTCAACCCGGCGAATCGTTTCTTGATAAAATGATTGCATTGGTTGAAGGATCAAGCCGCCAGAAAACACCTAACGAAATTGCATTAACAATTTTACTTGCCGGCTTCACAATGATTTTTATTATTGTTTGCGTTACACTGAAACCTTTTGCGGATTATGCTAAAACAACAATTACAATTTCTTCACTTATTTCGCTTTTTGTTTGTTTAATTCCCACAACAATCGGAGGATTATTATCTGCCATTGGAATTGCAGGAATGGACAGAGCTTTACGAGCAAACGTAATAACAAAATCAGGTAAAGCAGTTGAAATTGCCGGTGACATTGATGTGCTGCTTCTTGATAAAACAGGAACCATCACAATAGGTAATCGTAAGGCAACTAACTTTTACCCTGTAACAGGAATGGACGAAAATCATTTCATCGAAAGTTGTGCATTAAGTTCATTTGCCGATGAAACACCCGAAGGGAAGTCAATAGTTGAATTAGCAAAATCAAAAATAAAAATTTATGCACCAGACATACATACTTCAAAGTTTATAAAATTTTCTGCTGAAACCCGCCAGAGCGGAATAAACTTGCAGGATGGAACAAAAATAAGAAAAGGTGCATCTGATGCGATTAGAGATTTTGTGATACGAAATGGAAATAAATTTTCTCATGAAATAGAAATTAAAATTAAAAAAATATCTGAAAATGGCGGAACTCCGTTAGTCGTTTCTGAAAATGATAAAGTTATCGGAACAATCGAATTACAGGATATAATAAAACCAGGCATACAGGAACGTTTCGAACGTTTACGCAAAATGGGAATTAAAACAGTTATGGTAACCGGAGACAATCCGCTTACTGCGCGATATATTGCAGAAAAAGCAGGTGTTGATGATTTTATTGCCGAAGCAAAACCCGAAAATAAATTCGAATACATAATCAAAGAACAATCGGGTGGACGGCTTGTTGCAATGATGGGTGACGGAACTAATGATGCTCCGGCATTAGCTCAGGCAGATGTGGGAGTTGCCATGAACAGCGGAACACAGGCAGCAAAGGAAGCAGGCAATATGGTTGACCTCGACAACGACCCTACAAAACTTATCGAGATTGTTGAAATAGGTAAGCAAATGCTTATAACAAGAGGAACACTCACTACATTTTCTATTGCAAATGATGTAGCTAAATATTTTGCAATTGTTCCTGCTTTATTTATTGTTTCTATACCCGGATTACAGGCATTAAATATAATGCACCTTGTAAGTCCGCAATCGGCAATATTATCGGCAGTGATATTTAATGCTATTATTATTCCTATGCTTATTCCTTTGGCATTAAAGGGAGTTGTTTACAAGCCAATCGGAGCAAGCGCTTTACTTCGCCGCAATCTTTTGATTTACGGACTTGGCGGAATAATTGTTCCTTTTATAGGAATTAAAATAATTGATTTGATTATTAACTTTATTATCTAATATATTATGAAATATCCATGCAAACAAAATAGTTTGCACAAACCGTAAATGATTAAAAATTCAGTGCTATTTTCAACAAAGAAATGCATGGATATTCACGAGCAGGTTGTGCGGTTGGCTTTTGCGGGAGCGAGTAACTAAAAAAGTTTATTAACAAAAACAGCAAATTAACAGCAGAAATTTCAATTACTTACAAAATTTAAACAGATGAAAACACACATTATTCCAGCACTAAAATTAACTCTTGTACTATTATTATTTTTATCTTTTGGATATACTTTAATTGTTTGTGGTATTTCATATTTATCAACCGGAAAAGGAGAAGGGAAAAAGATAATTCAAAATGGTAAAGTATTGGGTTACGAATATATCGGACAACATTTTACAAATGACAAATATTTCTGTGGTCGCCCTTCAGCAAATAATTATGATGCTTCTGTTTCTGGTGGCTCAAATAAAAGCACAACAAACACCGATTACATTAAAACAGTGAAAGCAAGAATAGATACTTTTTTAATACATAATCCGGAAATAAAAAAAAGCGATATTCCTGCAGAATTGGTAACAGCATCGGGAAGCGGTTTAGATCCTGATATTTCGCCTGAAGCTGCTTTCATTCAAATACCGAGAATAGCAAAAGTTAGAAAAATTAGTATAATCAAATTGCAGGAACTTGTGAAAAAAAATACAGAACATCCATTATTCGGAATATTTGGTCCTGAAAAAATAAATGTGCTGAAGCTAAATATAGCTTTGGACATTATTAAGTAAACTTGTTATCACGAGATAAAACTTTTATGCAAAAAAAAGAATTAAAAGATAATAATGTTGAAAGGTTTCTTGAGCTTATAAAGAAGTCAAGAAGAGGCAAATTCAAGTTGTATGTTGGCATGATTGCAGGCGTTGGCAAATCATACCGCATGCTGGAAGAGGCAAGAAGTTTGTTGGAAAACAATGTTGATTGTAAAATTGGTTATATCGAAACTCATGGAAGAAAAGAAACAGAAAAATTATTAGAAGGATTGCCAATTATTCCGCGAAGAAAAATTTTTTACAAAGGAAAAGAATTAGATGAATTGGATACGCAAGCCATTCTTAGTATTCGTCCCGAAATTGTTATAATTGACGAGTTAGCACATTCCAATATTCCGGGTTCGAAAAATGAAAAACGATGGCAGGATGTTAATGAAATTCTCGAAGCAGGAATAAATGTAATAAGTGCGGTGAACATTCAACATATAGAAGGGTTATCAAATGAAATTGAGAAAATAACCGGTATCGAAATAAAAGAGAAAATTCCCGATAGTGTTTTAAGAATGGCCGATGAAATTGTAAATATAGATTTAACAGCCGAAGAATTGATAAATCGCTTAAAGCAAGGTAAAATATACGACCCGAGTAAAATTGAAATTGCATTGAATAATTTTTTCAGAGAAGAAAAAATATTGCAACTGCGTGAACTCGCATTAAGAGAGGTAGCCGGTCAAGTAGAAAGAAAAATAGAAACGGAAGTATTCTCCGATTCAAAGTTAAAACCCGAAAAATTTCTTGCATGTATAAGCACTAATGAAAAAGTTGCACGCAAAATAATAAGCAAAACTTCGCGTATTGCTAATTTTTATGCTGCAAAGTGGTATGTACTTTATGTTCAAACTCCCGGTGAAGCTTTTGATAAAATCGGACTGGCAGAGCAGCGACATTTGCTCGATAATTTAAAACTTGCAACCGAATTGGGAGCAGAAGTAATTAAAATAAAAAACAATAAAATAGGAGATGCAATATTTTCAACAGCAGAAAAAATGCAAATTACTACAATACTGATAGGATTGCCAACTTTCAGTTATATGAAATTCTTTTACGGCAGAATTTTTCTGAATAAATTATTAAAAAAAATATCGGGAACGAAAATGGATTTACTGATAGTTTCTTAAATTATTAAACCTATGTACGTACCTGATTTTAAAATTCATATTCCTTTCCATTTTGAAAAACAAATTTTCATTTTGAAAAAAATCCTGTTTTCGCATTTTATCAAACAGCTGATTTACAAACTCTGCGGGCTCACATTTTTATGGCATGAAAATAGAGCATTGCAGATAAAATTATTGAAATATAAATATGTCTGCTTCAGAAAAAATATTATCAGGTAAAAAACTCAGGAATTTTTTTATAGGCAGAGCACGTGATTTAACTGACAAATCTATTTTTCATAAAATATCGCTTGTAGCTTTTTTTGCATGGATAGGACTTGGCTCGGATGGAATTACTTCATCATGCTACGGACCGGAAGAAGCATACCGAAATTTAATGACTCATACGAGTTTAGCGATATTTGTGGCATTCGCAACTGCATTCACGATTTTTATAGTAAGCACGAGTTACAATCACATCATTAAATTATTTCCGTATGGCGGCGGCGGATATATTGTTGCAAGCAAATTATTATCTCCAACAGTTGGAATGATTTCCGGATGTTCTCTTTTAATTGATTATGTTCTTACAATAACATTATCCATATCAAGCGGGGCAGATGCAATTTTTAGTTTCTTTCCTGCCGAATGGCAGGCATTTAAAATTATTGTAGCGCTTTCAGGTGTAGTTCTGCTTATAATTATGAATCTTCGCGGAGTGAGGGAATCCGTAATGACACTTACTCCTATTTTTATTCTGTTTATTTTATTGCATGTTTTTGTTATTATTTATGTTTTTATCTCAAACGCCGAAAATTTTGGTCATGTTGTTTCAAATACTTCAACAGATATTCATCATACGGTTTCACAAATCGGATTATGGGGAACAATATTTTTAATTTTAAAAGCATACAGTATGGGCGCTGGAACTTTCACGGGAATTGAAGCTGTCAGCAATGGTATTCCTATTCTACGCGAACCGAAAGTTAAAACAGCAAGAAAAACAATGGTGCTTATGGCAACATCTTTAACTTTTATTGTTGTAGGATTAATGATTGCATATTCACTCTATAATTTAAAATTTCAGGAAGGAAAAACTCTGAATGCAGTACTTTTTGAACAAATGACTCTTGGATGGAATAAAAATTTATCTTATTCCTTTGTTTTATTAATACTTGTTTCCGAAGCTGCTTTGTTATTTGTTGCTGCCCAAACAGGTTTTCTTGATGGTCCGAGAATAATGGCAAACATGGCTTATGATTCATGGTTTCCAAAAAGATTTGTTTCCATCAGCGACCGCTTCGTTACTCAGGATGGAATAATGCTCATGGGAATTTCTTCAATTATTTTACTTGTTGTTTCTGGAGGTTCTGTTAGGTTTCTTGTTATTCTTTATAGTATAAATGTATTTATTACTTTTTCATTATCACAATTGGGAATGGTAAAGCATTGGTGGACTTCAAGAAAAGAAGAAAGAGGATGGCTCTATAAAATTATTATAAACGGAATCGGTTTATCGCTTACTTCATTTATTTTAATTACCGTAATTGTGATTAAATTCACCGAAGGCGGCTGGATAACATTATTAATAACAGGCGTTCTTATAATTATTGCTATAACCATTAAGAAACATTATTATTCCACTACTTTAAAAATGCAAAAACTGCAAACAGAATTGATGACAAATTTTAATGAAAGAATTTCAAAACTTGCAAAAGATTATAAAAATGTTTTCACTTCAATAGTAAAAAACACCAAAGCAAAAACCGCAGTAGTACTTGTCAGCGACTACAATTCTACGGGAATAACAACATTGCTAAATGTCATAGAGTCGTTTCATGGATTATATAAAAATTTTATTTTTCTGCAAATAGGTCTTGTAAATGCTCATAATTTCAGAGGAGCCTATGAAGTGGAAAAAATAAAATCGCAGGTAAACGATGACTTGCAAAAATATGTTGATATAGTTAACCGTTTCGGCTATTTCGGAACAAGCTATTGGACAGTAAAAGCCGATGTCATTAAAGCAGTTGATGAACTCGTACCCGAAATACAAAAGGAATTTACCGATTTTACCTTTTTCGGCTCAAAATTGGTTTTTGCTCAAACAAATATTTTATCCAGAATATTACACAATCATACTATTAATGCAGTTCAAAGAAAATTGCATAAAAAAAATATAAATTCCGTAATTTTTCCAATTAACTTAGAAAACTAAAATTTCAGCAAAATGAAAATGAGTATTAAAACAAAATTGTATCTGGGCTTCGGGTTTCTATTCTTGCTAATAGTTCTGTTGTGGACTTCAAGTTTTTTCTATCTCTACAGGTTAACCAATTATTCTGATGCTATGCTTAAAGATAATTACAAATCTTTAGTTTCTACAAAATTAATGGCACAAACTCTCGACGAAATTAAAATTTTGCAAACAGAATATTTTTATTCAAAAAATAATGTTTTTGATGAAAAATTATATGAAAAAAACATTAAATATTTTTGGGGAAATCTAACTGATGAAGAAAAAAATGTTACCGAAAAAGGAGAGAAAGAACACGCAGCAGAATTAAGAAAAAATTTTAAGAATTATATAAAAGCATTTGAGAAAGCAAAATCAGAAAAGGTATTAAATAAAGATATTTATCTTAATGAACTTATTCCCGGCTATAATAATGTGAATTCATTAATAATGGATATTTCCGATTTAAACATGAATGCAATTATTAAAAAAAATAATGAATTAAAAGCAACATCTCATAGAGCTTTCCTTTATATATCCATTTTGGGAACACTTTGCTTTTTAATATCGTTTTCTTTTTGCCTTAACTTTCCCCGAAATATTGCAAACCCAGTGAAAAATCTTACAAATGGAATAAGAGAGATTGCAAGAAAAAATTATGAACAGCATTTATACATTGATTCAAAAGATGAATTCGGCGAAATGGCAGATGCATTCAATACTATGGCAAAAAAATTAAGTGAATACGAACACAGTAATGTTTCACAGTTATTATTCGAAAAGAAAAGAATAGAAGCTATTATCAGTAAAATGAGAGATGCCATAATCGGTTTAAATGAAAAAAAAGAAATTATATTTTCAAATCCGTTAGCTTGCGAATTGCTGAATGTAAAAGCAAAAAATATAATTGGCAAATCCGCCTCCGAGGCAGCATATAAAAATGATTTACTTCAGAATATATTTCATAACCTGTTTGACAACTCTTATAAAAAAAATGGAAAAGAATCAAAAACATTAAAAATATTTGCTGATGGGAAAGAATCTTTCTTTACGAAAGATATTCTGGAAATTATCACTACCAAAACCGGAGAAGAAAAAAATGTTCTTGTAGGATATGTAATTATTTTAAAAAATATTACAAAATTTCAGGAACTTGATGAAGCAAAAACAAAATTCATTTCAACAGTTTCGCATGAATTCAAAACACCTATTTCATCTATTAAAATGAGCTTGAAACTGCTCGAAGACGAACGTATAGGTACAATTAATGATGAACAGAAACATCTTATTCAAAGCATAAAAGATGAAAGTGACCGGTTATTGAATATTACCGGTGAATTACTAAACATATCGCAAGTTGAAACAGGAAATTTGCAGCTTAATATTCTGAATGTAGAGCCAAATCAGATTATTGACTATGCTTTTGATGCTGTAAAAATTCAGGCAGAACAAAAAATGATAAGCATAAATGTAATTAAAGAAGGAAATTTGCCACAAATAAAAGCTGACCCTGAAAAAACCGCATGGGTGCTGATAAATATGTTATCCAATGCAATCCGACATTCTTCGGAAAAAAGTAAGATTATTGTAGATGTAAGAAGAAATGAAAATAAAATTGAATTTTCCGTAAAAGATTTCAGTGAAGGAATTGAGGCAAAATATTTGGGTAAAATTTTTACCCGATATTTTCAAATTCCGGGTGGCGATAAATCCGGTTCAGGTCTCGGTCTTGCTATTTGTAAAGAATTTATCGAAGCTCAGGGTGGAAATATTTGGGCGGAAAGTGAAGTCGGTAAAGGAAGTAAATTTTATTTTAATTTGAATGTGTAAAATTTGATGTTGTTGAATCTTATATTAAATCCTGCAAGAGTTCCGAGCTCTTGCAGGGTTTTTATATCTTTTTATTTATCTGAAGTCAGAAATATTTGTAAATTGAAACTTTTTATTGATTTGTGAAAAATATTTTTATTATTCTGTTTTTATCAATATTTTATTAAATATTTTCACGGAAGTAATAACAGAATAAAAATATGTTCCACTTATTAATTTTGAACCATTAAAATCAAAATAATTTTCTCCTGTAATAATTGATTTAGTTTCAGAATAAACTAATTGACCAAAAGAAGAATAAACATTAAGAACAGCCTTATCACTTTTACTTGCAACAATGCCAATTTGAGTGAAATTATGATATGGATTGGGCTTACTTTCAATTAGTTTTGTTTCAACAATTCCGGTATTATTTGAAATATCAGTAGCAGTAGCAGCATCTACAATTAACGGAATACGATAAGCTCTGGCATTTTTTTGTGTATACGGAATAAATATAATATTCACATTAACGTCAGCATAAATACTAATAGTATCTATTCCTGCCATTGTGGGAGTGCCTTTAATAGTTCCACATTGCCAAGTAAGTTTATCCCATTTATCAAATGTGCTGCCACCGTTATTGTCAACAACAGTCCAAATGTTTCCTGTAAGATAATTGGTTATTTTTGTGAACTGTGCCCAATTAATACTATATTTTGTTCCTCCATATTTTACATGAGCCGGAACTCCATATGTAACAGATAGTTCATAATAAACACCCACAGTAGCGTGTGGTGGCCAAAAAGGAATCCTAACTCCGGTATCAGGAACGGTAGTGTACCCGGTGTGGTCTGGAGTACAAAGTTGAGCATTAACAATTAACGAAAAACTCGTAAATAAAACAAAAAGAAATGCTTTAAATAAAGAAAACAATTTTTTCATTTTAAGTAAAATCATTAATAAAAAATCAGGTAAAAATAATAAAAATTATTTAAGAATAAATTAGGTTTGATTCTTTTGTTATTAAGAAGCTTCTCAAAAGTCACCTTGAACTTATTTTCATTGCAAATTACATTTATAAATCTCTATTAACTTTTCCGATTCTTTTTCCCACGACAAATTCTCTCTGATTTTTAAAGCATTTTGTTTTAAAGTTTCATAATTTTCGAGGCAATTATGTATTGCTTTAATTAAATCATTTTTTTTATCACCTCTGTAAAAAACAGCATTATTAAATTCATTTCCTAATCTCACAAATTCAGGTTGACTTGTGCAAACAATTGGTAAACCTGCTAAACAGTATTCAAAAAAACGATTTGGAAGCGAGTGCCAGTGTGATTTCCATTTCGGCTGCCATGTATGAACTAATCCAATATCTGCATTTGATATCAATTTACCTATTTCCTGTGATGATATATAATCGTGAAAAAAAACTTTATCACTAAGATTTAAACTTTCAATTCTATTTTTTAATTTTTTATGCTTTGGTGTACTGCCAATAAAAAGCAAGTAAATATTTTCACTTTCACGAGCAGCATCAATAAGCATTTTAACTCTTTTTTCACCAAAATAAAGATTTCCCGAACTGACAATTACTTTTTTATCAAATGAGATATTGAATTTTTTATGAAAATATTTTTCGCTACTCAAAGCAAACAACGACGGAATGTTTCTTAATACTAAAGGTGCATCAGGCAAATCAAAATGTTTGCGCATTTCTTCTGCAATTCCCTGACTTATTGTAATTATTTTATCGGCATATTTAATTGATTTTTTTTCTTGTTCGAAATAATATTTCCAAATAAACCAACCTTTAACTTTTCCTTTTAATGTTGGTATTTCTTTGTAAAATGGAAAACCGGCAAGATATTCATGCGAGTCGTAAATTAATTTAATATCATTTTTTTTCTTTTTTATTTCAGCACCAAGTAATAACATTTTGTAATCATGGCAATGTAGAATAGAAAAATCTTTCTTCACGATTTCATCAACAAATTTTTCTTTAAAAAAATTATATTCCTTTGAAAGTGGTCTGTGAATACTTTTATCAATTTCTCTGAAAATTTTTATATTATTGCGAACTTCGTAATTTAGCAAATCATCAAATTTTTCTGCATAAACTTCAACATCATATCCGTTTTCAAAAAGTGAAATAGCTTCTCTTTCAACCCTTGCATCGGATTTAAAATTATTGTCGAGAAGCATTATTACTTTTTTCATAAAAAATTTGGAATGTGAAATGATTTACAAATTTAAATAAAAATAAATTAGCCACAGATTAAACTTAAACCACAAAAAAGATAATTTTATAATGCATGTCTAATTTGATTACACAAATTATCCGTTTTAGGACTATCTTTTTATTAATAGGCAAAACTCTTAAAAAATAAACTGTAAACTCCTTAAATTTTCATGAGTATTTCAAAAAAATATTGATTTTTATTTTTTATTTATGTCGGTTTTCTAAATTTGTGAAATGAATGACCCCGAGGCAGAGCCTCGAGGTATCAGTGCAATTTACATACGTCTTTCTAAACATCAAACAGTTTTAATTGCCCACGATATAATTGTTTATATTCCTTTCCCTTTCCTTGTTCTCGCA